>CALRVN010000083.1:0-11845 GCA_943371625.1 Hyphomicrobium sp. CS1GBMeth3 | reverse complement strand
GTTCCCCGATGGCGTCGTGAAGATGCGCTACCTCGTCCCCCGCTAGTTCGTCTGTCATCCCGGGCGAAGCGAGCAACCGCGAGCGAGACCCGGGACCCAGCGTAACAAGCGCCGCAGGCACGCTTTGAGTCTACGACAAGCTTTGCGCTGGATCCCGGCTCTGCAGTCGCAAGCTCCTTTGGCCGGGATGACAGAGCCACCTACTTCTTCAGCGTCAGGATGTAGGCCGCGATATCGCCGACCTCTTCGCGCGTCAGCTGGATCTGCGGCATCGGCGGATGCGGAATGACGATCGCTCCCGCGATCGACTGCGCCGTCTGGCCCTGCAAGTTGGCGATCCGTGCGAAGCTCGGCACATCCGCCGCCACCGTCGAGCCTGAAGCCTCCGCCCCGACGATGTGACAGCCGACGCAGAGCTTCTCGACGATCTTCCGGCCGGTCTTGGCGTCTGGGTGCACCTGCGCTGAGGCGGGGCTCACCGAGCAGCCGAACGCGACAAGGCAGGCACCGGCCGCGATCGCGGATCGGGTCATCAACGCGGACATCTTCGATCCCTCCAAGGTGCGAACACCCGAAGAGTCTTAGACGTCCGCTGATCTACGTCGTTGCGCTAGATCAATCGCCGCTCGGCGCGAGCCGGCTTCAGCTCAGCTCGCGGATCTTGAACTTGAGCCCGCCCTTGGGCGTCAGCGTCACGGTCGCATTGATGCCGGCAGGATTGTTGCCGACATACTCCGGACGGAAGCGACGAAGCAGCAGTGACAGTGCCAGCGTGTTCTCCACCTGGCTCATCGCACCGCCGATGCACGAGCGCTTGCCGCCACCGAACGGCAGGTAGGAATACTTCACCTGCTTCTTTGCAGCGCCGGCCATCCAGCGCTCAGGACGGAACTCCTCCGGAGCCTCCCAGAAGCGCGGATTGTGATGCGCGCCATAGGCGAACAGCACCACGCGGTCGCCCGGACGGATTTCCTTCTCGCCGATAATGTCGTGTTCGTTGGCGACGCGGATCAGGCCCCAGATCGGCGGGTAGATGCGCATCGTCTCCTGGATGACGGCGCGCGTGTAGGCGAGCGCCGAATAATCCGCCGCCGTCGGCTCACGGTCGCCGTACACCTGCTCGCCTTCCTTGCGGATGCGCTCGGCGGCTTCCGGATTGCGCGCTGTCTCGTAAAGCGCCCAGGCGAGCGTCAGCGCCGTCGTCTCGGTGCCGGCCCACAGGTATTGCTTCAGTTCATCGACCGCCTGCTGCTGGTCGAACTCCGGCATCGTCGGATCGTTGACCGCCGCCTCGATCATCTTCAGCAGCGTGCGCTCGCGCTCTTCGCGCGGGTCGGCCGCGATGACCGCCGGAGGCACGCTGGCCCAGGTCTCCATCGCCTTCGCGGCGTCTTCCTCGGTGATCTCGAAGATCTCGCCCGCCTGTCTCTTGAGGCGGATCTCCTTGTGGTTCATCACGTCGGTATAGGTCTTCACGCACTTGAACACGAAGTGCGGATTGAACGGCATATCGCGGTCGAACAGCGCCTTGCAGATCATGTCCGCGGCGAGCGTCCACGTCTGCTCGACCATCTCGATGGTTTCGCCGGACTTCGCGACATCCGACCAGATATCCATCTTGGTGCGGATCGCGGCCAGGAAGTACGGGATGTACTCGGCGAACATATCCGGATGGAATGCCGGCTGCTGCGGCATGCGGATCTTCTGCCACAGCGCGCCGTCGTTGGTGATCATCGACTTGCCGAAGATCGGCTTCAGGCCGTCGAAATATTTGATGTAGGCGTCGGCCTTGGTCACGAGCACATGCTTGAAGTGCTCGGGCTCCGACAGCAGCACGATGCGCTGGTTCGCAAGGTTGATCGGGATGACCGGGCCGTACCGCTCCGCCATCTGCATGAGGATATGCAGCGGGTTGTCGAGTCCGCCCTTGAGTAGAGGCGTGAGCTTGAACCAGATGCTGGATTCATCGCCGAGCCCTTGAGCATGGGCCGGCGCATCGGCGGCACCATCGGGCGTGGGCTGCTTCACGTTCGCGTTCATGACGTCGTCTCCCGGCGCAGAAGGCCGTTCAAACGCTCTTCTATGCCTAATCCGGCCAACGGGATGTAAACTGGGTCACAGATGGGCCCGGCTCGAAACCTTGCACGACGAAGCCGTGTCCCCGAAGGCTTGCGGACCAGTATCACCCAGCTGTCATAAGTGTCCATGCGACCCCGCGTTTCCGCTTCATTTTGGCGCTAGACCGCTGATCTACGGCAACGCCTCACGATTCAGGGCAAAGGTGGCCAATACAATGAAATCGCTTGGTTAATTGCCTCTTGTTGAATCGCGACCCGATCTCCGGTCACGACCGCTTTGCCTGAGGCGAACAGTGCCAGCGCGTGCGGATAGAGCAGGTGCTCCGCCTCCAAGACGCGTGCCGCGAGACTCTCAGCAGAATCGTTGTCGAGAACCGGCACTGCCGCTTGCGCGATGATCGGTCCGCAATCGAGTTCGGGCCTCACGATATGCACCGTGCACCCCGCAACCTTCACACCGTCTGCCAGCGCCCGCGCGTGCGTGTCGAGCCCCCGGTAGGCCGGCAACAGCGACGGATGGATATTCACCATGGCATCGCGCCACGCTTCGACGAAGCCGGCCGTCATCATCCGCATGAAGCCGGCGCAGGCGACGATGTCGACCTTATGCGCGCGCAACGTCGAATCGAGCTCGGCCTCGAAGGCTTCGCGCGAAGTGAAGCTCTTGTGGTCGATGGCCAGCGCCGGGATTCCCTCGGCCGCTGCCTTGGCGAGACCCTGCGCCTCCGGTCGATTGGAAATGACGCAGGCGATCTCGGCCGGATACCCGCCCGAGCGTGCGGCTCCGAGCAGCGAAACCATGTTCGAGCCGCGGCCGGAGATGAGGATGCCTACGCGCTTCTTCTGCTGGGCCATGCTCGTCACTTAGCATGTGTCGCCACAGCCGACGACAGCCCCCCGTCGTGTTCCAGCGGATAAACAAAAAGAGCCGCCCCGAAGGGCGGCTCAAGCTGAGAAGTAGGTCTTGCGAGGCGCTTAGAACTGGATGCGTGCGCCGCTAATGACCATGTCGAAGTCGTCGATGTTCTTGTTGACGCCACCGGCGTCCGTGTAGTCGCCTTCAGCGTGGCGGTAGATCACATAGAGATCCATCGCAGCCGCTTCGATGTTCTGCACGACGCCGCCGGCCCAGAAGGTCAGGTCCGCGCCCTCGGTCTTGCCGACGTTCGCACCAGCCTCATCCTTGCGATACTCGCCGAAGATGGTGGTCTTGCCGATATCGTGCCACTTGCGCTCGATACCAGGCTGCAGGAAGTAGGTCGTGCTGGTGTCGTCGTAGCCGACAGGCAGAGATTCGATCTTTTGCTCGCCGTAGCCGCCGTAGAGGTAGAGACCCGTCGGGCCGTGCATTGCGGTACCCGCAGCGCCCCACCACGTGCACTTGAAGCCCGACGTCGGGCCGCCGCAAGACGTGGCGGTCGGATCGGTGCTCTCACCATAGCCGATCTTGCCGATCAGCTTGATGTCGTGGAGTTCGCCCTTGTAGGTCAGCGAGGTGTCGAACAGGTCGTCCTCACCCCAGGACACGGAGGCCACGAAGCCACCGAACTCAGGCGAGTCGTAACGAACGATGTTGCGACGGCCGTCCTGGCCGGGCGTGCTGTTGTTGAAGCCACGCTCGACATCGCTCCAGCGAAGGCTGGTACGAACGCCGTTCGAGTTGATGAAGAAGGCACCCTGGGCAACCGAGGCAGCCTCGGCGTCCGAGTAGTTGCGCGTGTTGGCGCCGTCGGCGTCGTCGAGCAGATGGTAGGTCGAGGAACCCTCGAGGCCTACCGTCAGCTTACCGTAGGTCTTGCTCTTCAACCACCAGTTGCTCTTGCGGAGCGTCAGGAAGTTGTCGGGCGACGTAGAGCTCGAACTGGACGGGCTGTTCTGGTCCCAGCGGTTCGAGGCGTGGCCCTGAACGCCGACCTCGATCGTGTAACCAGCAGAGAAGTCCTTATCGATCTTGGCTTCGCCGGCGAACTTGAAGCGCGACTGCTCCAGGCTGTTGGTGCCGACGTAGACGTTGCTTTCAATGCCGTCGTCCCAGAAGACGACCGACTCATTCACCCAGCCCGAAACCGTCAGACTGACCTTGCGATTGCCCTTGCGGGCCGTCGTCGCCTCGAGTTCGGCAACGCGTTCTTCGAGATCGCTACAGCAATCCCCGCCGAGGTCTGCCGCCTGAGCGCTTGCTGCACCCATCATCAGACCACCGATGGCAAGGGCGCACACCCACCCCGCCTTTACTCCCCCACTCATACGCAACTCCTACGAAGTACGCTTGAACCCGGCCTTCGATCACGCAACCAACAGACGAATTACGCAACCACGCCGGCCAGCAAGAACTCTGCCGAATTCCCGCTTAGCCAAGGCAGCGATAACTTGTGGATTGGGGGTGCGTAAACGGTGATTCGGTTTATGACAATTTATGACGAAGCTGCTGGGGAAGCTTGCATCACTGCGGCGTTTTATTCCGCGGCCAATGACCCTTCAGCATCCGGCGAATAACCTCCGGATGAAACGGCTTCTTATTCGCTCCGAGAAAGCCGACTTCGGAAAGTTTGCTGCTGATTTCGCGCAGCGTTATGCGCTCGCCGCTCGTGCGGCTGGCTTGATACAGCCGCTTCGCCATCAGCGTCGCGCCGGGCTCAAGCTCTGCGTACGTCTTGCGGTGCGCGCGCCCAGTGTTGGTGCGCTTCACGGTGCTCGTGAGACGCGCGCCAGCAACGTTGGTCGCAGCGTCGAATTGCGCCGATTCAGCAAGGATTTGTCGCACTTCCGGATGCGCATCGGATTCGATCGCGAAGGCACCGGGAGCGTCGGCCGCGACGAGGTCTATGCCGCGCTCGCGCAGCCGCTCATACCCGACGATGCGCTCAATCGACTTGTCGGAAAAGAGCGTCGCCGTGCTCACGATGACGGCGCGTGCCGAATTGAGGTCAATTCGAACCATCAAATCGGTGAGGTTTGCGAGCGTCAAAGCCGGAACGGCGCCACTCTCGAAAGCAGCGCTCAATTCAGCCACTATTTCAAATCCGGCGCTGGCCGCAAAAACTTCGATAGCGCTCCGTTGAGCGACACCAAAGCCGCGACGTAAAAACGCCAGCGCTGGTTTCAGCTCCGTGCCGACCTTTTGGAGCATTAAATCAGCTCATTCGACGATGGGATTGGCTGCTCAGCCTGATTGCCATTGTTTTGGCGTTCCGCACCGGAAGCTAGCGACAGCTGCGCTTCGGTCAGGTGCTGGAAGGTACGCACACTCCACTCCCGAGTTGACGCGCACGAGCGCCCCTCGCTGGAGACACTGCCGGAGCGACTTTGCGCGGTCCTTACAGGAACCTTACGGATCGGTAAGATTGGGCCTCATGCGTCACGAACCGTCACATGAGCAATCCAGCGAACGGCGCACCAAGATGGTGGATGCACTCAGCGCTGCGGGCGCCGGCCAACGCGTTTGACACTTCTGTGAAAGTCGCCGGTTGTTGCGGTGCCGCCACGCGTAAGAATACCCGCGGCAGCACTCTACAGCCGTCTACCGCGTATCGAGTTCGAGCCACCAGTTGTCGGCAATCCTCCGCCGCAACAGCACCCCTTCACGGTGCTCGGGCAGCGCGCCTCCTCCATCGAGGTCGCCCTCGATGACGACAGCGTCCGGATCAGGTTCCGCAGCGTAGACAAAGCTCTTGCCGCTGCCCGCAATCGCCAGCCCGCGCGTCGAGACGATGAACTGGATGTCGCCGTAGTGGCTGAACCCGCGCGCGATGCCGGCGGCTGCCAGACGCGACCTGTAATCCGCAAGCCGTTCAGCAGAGACCGGCGCCGGATCCGGACGCGTGAAATTGGCCGCGACCCTGAGCGGTACGGGATCCTGTTCGATCATCCGGGCCAGAGCCTCAAGCTGCGGGCGCACCTGGACGAACTGGCGCAGCATCACGTCGTCGGTCGGATGCGGCGCATCGCCGAATGGGTCGATGAACGCCACGGCAGCCACAAGCATGATCGCCGCGACCGCGACGACTCCCGTCACGACAGCCAGCGCCATCAGCACGCGAATGTCTGTGGATTGCATCAGGTTTGCACGTGGAAGCCCGCAGCCGATCGACTAGATAGCATCCAAATTTAGCGCGCTCGGTGCTTTCCGGGGGGAGCGGCACGCGTTCAATGCGGACAAATGCATTTTCATATTGGGCAGGCCCGGTAACCTGGATGGAGCGGCTGAGCTGCGCTTCAGCCGTTGCCGCCGGGCACGATCTCACTGTTTTTAGCTACGAGCCCAAGAAAGTGCGCGCCGCAGGCCTGGGCGTGCGCATCGAGGATGCGCGCGACGTCTTCCAGGCAGGCGACCTCGGCCCCATCCAAAACCGCGTCCCCGATCACTTCTCCGATTGGTTCCGCGTCGAGGGGCTGACGCGGGGCCTCGGCACCTGGGTCGATCTCGACATGGTCGTGCTGCGCCACCTCGGCGACGAGCCCTACCTCATGTCCTGGGAGCGGCCGCAAAGCATCTGCGGCGCCGTGCTCAAGCTCCCCCGCGACTGCCCGGTGCTCGTCGATTATGTCGCCTTCTGCCGCAAGCGTCCGGTGAGCTACGCGCCGCACTGGTATCCGCTCGGCACGCGTCTTCACATGCACTGGAAGCGCGCCGAGAAGTGGCTCACGCGCAAGCCGCCGCCTCGTCTGCACTATGGGCCTGCTGCACTGACGCACTTCACCATCGCGAACGGCCTCGACGCGCGAGTGTTCCCGCGCGAAGTCTACTACCCTCTCAGCCCCATGAAGCTCGACGACCTGTCGGTCTTTACCGACGGCGATGCGATCCAGGAATACCTTCGCGACAGCACCCGCGCCGTGCACCTCTGGCGCAGCCTCTACAAGCGGGCCAATGGCATGGATCTGCCGCCCGCCGATAGCTGGCTTGGCCACATGGTGCGAAGCTTTGATATCGTCTACGGCGGCGTTGCCGCTCAATAGAGCGGCCCGAGATCAGTAGCGCAGCGCGCCGCCATACTGCACGGCCCAAGTCTCGCCTTTGCCCTTGGCCTCCGAGCGCGCCCCGCCCGGCGGCACGATCTCGCCGATGACGTACGGCGCCTCGCCCCACTCCTGCATCAGGCGCACCAGCGCATCTGCGTCCGCCTTGGCGACGACCATCACCATGCCGATGCCGCAGTTGAACGTCTTGAGCATCTCGGCATCGGGGATGCGGCCCGTTCCCGCCAGCCAGCGAAATACTGGCAGCGCCGCGAACGAGGCAAGGTCGACCCGCGCCGCGACATTGTTGGGCAGCACCCGCGGAAGGTTCTCGGTCAGCCCACCGCCGGTGATATGCGCCAGCCCCTTGATCGCACCCTGCGTTCCGCCCACCGCTTCGATCGCCGACAGGACCGGCTTGATATAGATCCGCGTCGGCGCCAGCAGTGCAGTCGCAAGGTTATGATCCGGCTCGAACGGTGCCGGCGCGTCCCACGACAGGCCGCTCTCCTTGACCAGTCGGCGCACCAGAGAATAGCCGTTCGAGTGAACGCCCGAGGACGCCAGCCCGATCAGCACGTCGCCGATCTCGATATCGCCCCGCGGCAGGATTTCCCCGCGCTCGACCGCGCCAACGGCAAATCCGGCGAGATCATAGTCCCCCGGCTGATACATGCCGGGCATCTCCGCCGTTTCGCCGCCGATCAGCGCGCATCCCGCCTGGCGGCAGCCCTCGGCGATGCCGGACACGACCGCCCTGGCGGTCTCGGTGTCGAGCTTTCCGCAGGCAAAATAGTCGAGGAAAAACAAGGGCTCTGCGCCCTGGACGACCAGATCGTTGACGCACATGGCGACGAGGTCGATGCCGATCGTGTCGTGCTGGCCGGTGTCGATGGCGATCTTGAGCTTGGTGCCGACGCCGTCGGTCGCCGATACAAGCACCGGATCGCGGAATCCGGCCCCCTTGAGGTCGAAAAGCCCGCCGAACCCGCCGAGATCCGTGTCAGCGCCCGGGCGCCGCGTCGACCGCGCCAGCGGCTTGATCAGCTCCACCAGCCGGTTTCCCGCGTCGATATCGACCCCGGCGTCGCGATAGGTGATGGCCGGGTTGCGTTCGCGATCAGCGTCTGTCATGTGACCTTGGAACCCAACTTTTGCCCGGTTGCCTGCCGAAGATGCGGCGTCCTAGCAGCTTCGGCGTGGGGTGAGCAACTCGCGGCGATTCCTGGGCGTAGGACAAGGCTGGAAGCGGGGAGTAAGAAGCGTGCCGGCCATCCGGATCAGGTTCCTGTGCGCAATGGCGGCGTTTGCGCTCCTTGCGGGTGGCAGCGGTGCCGGTGCTGCGGATGACGTATTCACCGTCGGCAGCTATCCGATCGACGCCCAGGCGGCCAACGCTGTCGCGGCCAAGAAGAAGGCCATGGACGAAGGCCAGCAGGCCGCGTTCCATTCGCTCTTGAAGCGCCTCGTGCCGGTCACCGACTATGATCGCCTGAAGCGGCTTTCGACCCTGAAATCATCGGGGTTCCTCGAAGGCGTTTCGGTTCGCTCCGAACGCAACTCTTCGACGCGCTACATCGCCAGCCTCGACTTCTCCTTCCGCGCCGACAGCGTGCGCACGGTTCTGCAGCAGGAAGGCATCCCCTTCGTCGAGGATCAGGCGCGCGAGATCATCATCGTCCCCGTCGTGCGCAATGCCGACGGCACCATCGACGCCGGCACCGCCGCACGTGCGTGGTCAGATGTCTGGAAAGGCCTCGACCTCGAGCACTCGCTGACGCCGTTCGGTGTCCAGGCAGTAAAAAGCGACATCAACGCCGACACTATCAAGCAGGCAGCGGACGGACGCGGCGTTGGGCGCGCGCTGGCCGCGGCCTATTCTTCGCCCTATGTCGTGCTGGCGATCGCCGAGCCCGACCCGGCAACCAAGCGCCTCAACGTCACCCTGTCCGGCATCGACGCCGTAGGTAGTCTCAACCTTCGCCGCAGCTATCGCGTATTCGATGGCGACACCGCTTATTCGATGGAGCTGGCCGCCGTCATCGGCCTCGGCATCCTCGAAGGCCGCTGGAAAGCCAAGAAGATCCCGCCGGTCTCCGCATCGGCTTATGCACCGGCATATGCGGCGCGGTCATCCGGCGGCGGTGCCGAGATCGCCCTCCGCGCGCAATATCAAAGCCTTTCCGAGTGGAGCGACATGCGCCGGCGGCTGCTCGGTCTCCCGGGGGTCGACGACGTACGTATCGAGGCAGAATCGGCCCGCGGCGCTGACCTGACGCTGCGCTTTCCCGGCGGCGCCAGCCAGCTCGCCTCGGCGCTTTACGGCAGCGGCCTGGCGCTAGAGAATGGCTCGGACCGGCTAATTCTTCGCTCCTCCAACTAGGTTCCTTTCGCCGCCCGCTCTTCGCCGCCCCGGTGGTATCTAGCTTCGCCCGCGAAGCGGGCAAGGGCGCAAGGCGCCCCGCGCCTAGGCGCGGCCATCAGCTGGCACTACAAGGACCGCATGCAAAGTTTCTCTCAGCTCGTGTCACTAAGGGACTCGTGGACCGGTTGCTGAACATCCCCAATATCATCACGCTGATGCGCGTGATCCTCGTGCCGGTCGTGTTCTGGCTGCTGATCACCGGCGAGACCGAGATCGCCTTCGTCGTCTTTATCGTTGCCGGTATCTCCGACGCCGTCGACGGTTACCTCGCCAAGACATTCGGCTGGCAGACGGAGCTCGGCGCCTACCTCGACCCCCTCGCGGACAAGCTGCTGATCGTCAGCATCTTTCTCGCCCTCGGCGTCGACGGAAAGCTGCCGCTGTGGCTCGTCGTGGCCGTCGTCTCCCGCGACATCCTCATCGTCGTCGCCGTCTTGCTGTCCTGGCTGCTGGGCCGCCCCGTCCGCATCAAGCCCCTGATCGTATCGAAGGCCAATACAGTCGCTCAGATTGTGCTCGCCGCCGTCGTTCTCGCCGACGAGGGCTACGGCCTGGGTCTGGGCGGGTTGCGCTTCGTCCTCGTGTGGCTCACCGGTGCGCTCACCGTTGCATCGCTGGCTGCCTATTTGAATAGTTGGCTGCTACATATGTCGCGCTATGAATCGCCGGGGGCCCAGGGCTGAAGCTGAATTCAGCGGTGGCTGGCCCGGACGGGCCTGGGGGCTTTGAGCGATGCGCGTCGAACGTCAGGTACTGTTCTGGCTAACCATAGCGTTGGTGCTCGTGTTGCTCGTCGCGCTGCTGCGCGGCGTCATCCTTCCCTTCGTCGCCGGCATGGTCATCGCCTACTTCTTGAACCCCGCCGCCGACCGCCTGACGCAGTGGGGCATACCGCGCGGCATCGCCGCGACCTTCATCGTCGCCGCCTTCGGCAGCCTCATCGCCCTCGCGCTGATCTTGCTCGTGCCGCTCCTGCTATCACAGGCGCAGCAGTTCGCCGCTGCGCTGCCCGATGAGGTGACCCGCCTGCGCGGCCTTGTAGAGTCCTGGGTCCGCGAGCGCCTCGGCACGCACTACCCCGACTTCGCCGCCGGCATTGAGAAATCCTCGCAGACGATCGCCGAGAACATGACCAGCCTCGCCGGATTCATCGCCGGTTCGCTGTGGAGCCAGGGCCGCGCGCTCTTCGATCTCCTCTCGCTCATGCTCGTGACGCCGCTCGTCGTCTTCTACATGCTGATCGACTGGCACCCGATGCTGGCGAAAGTCGACAGTTGGCTCCCGCGTGCGCACGCCTCGACCATCCGCCGCCTCGCCGCCGAGGTGAACGATGCCGTCTCGGCCTTCATTCGCGGACAGGGCACCGTCTGCTTCGTTCTTGCCGTCTATTACGCCGTGGCGCTGGGAATGACGGGCCTGCGCTACGGCCTGCTCGTCGGCCTCGCCACCGGCCTGATGAGCTTCGTGCCCTTCGTCGGCTGGGCGCTCGGTCTCATCACGGCAACCACCATCGCCGTCGTGCAGTATTGGCCCGATGCGATGCCGATCCTGATCGTCATCGCAATCTTTGCCGGCGCGCAGGTGCTCGATGCCGGCTTCCTCTCTCCGAACATCGTCGGATCGAAAATCGGCCTGCATCCCGTGTGGCTGATCTTCTCTCTGTTCGTCTTCAGCTACCTGTTCGGCTTCGTCGGCGTGCTGGTCGCGGTCCCCATCGCGGCCGCGATCGCAGTGCTCGTGCGCTTCGCCTTGAAAATCTACCTGGAGAGCCCGCTCTACAGCGGCATCGTGGCGGTTGCGCCACCCGTTGAGTTGCCCACAGGTCCGAAGTCGCCGCCGGCAATCGAAGGTTCAGTTTCGCCGTAATCGTCGGCGATCACACGCTCCCAACACTCGGACCGCGATAGGTAATGACCGCTTCTCCGCGCCAGCTCGTTTTTGATCTCGCCCACCGCCAAGCGCTCGGCGCCGAAGATTTCCTCGTATCCAGCTCGAACGCCGCCGCCGTGGAGATGATCGATCGCTGGCCCGGATGGCCGCACCCGGCCTCGTTCGTTGCCGGGCCGCAGGGCTCCGGCAAGAGCCACCTCGCCAACGTCTGGCGGTTGCGCTCCGGCGCCGGCATCGCCGCCGCCGCTGACCTCGACGACACGATGGTCGCCGGCCTCCCCGATGGGGGAGCCATCGTCATCGAGGACATCGACCGCGGCATCACCGACGAGAACGCCCTCTTCCACTTGCTCAACCGGGCGCGGGAGAGCAAACTTTCCGTGCTCATTACGTCCCGGGCGCCGCCCGGTGAGCAGGAGTTCCGCGTTCCCGATCTTCGCTCGCGCCTGCGCGCCCTGCCGATGGTGGAGGTGCAGCCGCCCGACGAGGCGCT
>CALRVN010000082.1:0-11978 GCA_943371625.1 Hyphomicrobium sp. CS1GBMeth3 | reverse complement strand
CAACGCCTTGCGTTCGCCGTCTTCCTCGAAATGCTTGCCGATGGCGCGAATGGCGCGCTGTTGGTAGGGCCGCTTGTTGCCGGCGATCGCGGTATTGATCGTGGTGTCGGCTAGCTTCTTGCGGCCCGTGCGCCGCTGGATCAGCAACTCCAGCTCATCGCGCTTATAGAAGCCGCCGATCTGGCGCGGCGGGTAGCGGGTATCGTCCCAGATCCAATGCTCGTAGCCGTTGGAGTAAAAGATCACCGGCCGCTGGCCGTACTTCTTTTCCAGACAGTCGGCGTAGAGCTTCGCCTGTTGCTGCCCTTGGCGGGCATCCTTGCGCGTGCGCTTCGCCTCCACGATGCCGACCGGTTTGCCGTCCGCGCCCCAAAGAACATAGTCGACGTAGCCGACGCCTTCGTTGTTCGGCATGCCCTCGACGGGAAACTCGACGTCCTCCGGCTTGTCGAGCGCCCATCCGGCCTCGCGCAGCAGCAGGTCGATGTAGCGGTCGCGGGTCTCGGCCTCGTTGTAGTCGTGCTGATCGGGCGTCGCCTCCGCCGCCTTGCGCGCGACGGAGACCTCGGCGCGTAAGGCCTTGAGCGCCTCGTCGAGGTTCTGCTTGTCGGCGAGCAGCTTGGTCAGCTCACCGTTCTTGGCATCGAGTTCCGCCTGCTGCTGCTTAAGATGATCGAGCGCCCTCTTCAGAACTTCGTCGCGGCGCGACAGCGTCGCGGGGTCGAAGGCGAGGCCGGGGGCGGGCTTGCCCTTGCGCGCGTAGGTGCGCGCGAACCAGTAGCAGACGTGGAACAGCTCTTTCACCGCGCCGCTGGCATCGCCCGGACGGATGGTCCGCTCCTCGTGCACCGCGCGATTGCGCAACGAGTTGATGTACTTCGCCTTGGTGAAGACGGCTTCGCCCGCAGCACGACGGAAGGTCGGCTCGTGCAGCAGCGCCGAGATGTTGTCCTGATAGGGGAGGCGGAGTGTGGGGTCGGAGCGGAACGCCCACTTCACCGCCACCTCGACGGTTTTGCCGGCGAAGAACGCCGCCGCCGTCGGCGACACGCCAGCCTGTCTCTCTGCCTCTACGGCCGCGTCATGGACTGCGGGAAACTCAGCGGCAAGAAAAGCAAAATTGGACATGCGGACGTCCGATTAAAGTTGTCCTGAAAATGCGCGGTGCTGGAGGGAGGTGAAGAGAACGTCAGTGCCGAGGCTAGCTTCCAAAATGCTGCGATGGGCCGCGCGTTGTTCGCGAACTGCTTTCGCGAACTTCTTCTGGGCCGACAAGTCGGGAACGAAAATTTTCAGCTCACGCAATCTAGCCTTCGAGATGTTGGGCATCGACCCCGCTGCACCGCCGGCCATGTCAGAAATCTTACGGCGTTGTGAAGGTAGAGCAATCTGGGCCTGTAAAAATATCGGCTCAATCCCATCTCGCTTAACGACGAGTCGGAAGATAAGATCAGACATGTGTAACCGCGACCTTGTCTGCCATACATACACGCTCGACCCAACCAAATCCTTCGTGTTCTTTCGACAGAATAGGATGTCGCCTGCGGCAACTTCTGTTCCTGGCTTTGGAGCCAAGTCCGCCGGAAGGGCTTTATTGTCGGCTCCAGAAAATTCACCGGCAGTGACCGCACTTAACTTTAGAACTCCTGGTTCGTCGTCGAAAGCAGCGCGATCAAGGCAAGTGGGGCTCCAACCGCTCTCGATATCGCAAACGACGTTGTCTAGGGGCAATAGTGCGGCTTCGACATCTGATCCCACGGGATCGCCGAACATGTCGAGGAACAAGGATGGGGTGAGGGTGTCGAGGAGTTCGAGCGCGCGCTTACGCTTGCGGCGCAGTGCATCCGCCGTGTCCAGGATCGTCGCGATCCGCCTCTGCTCGTCCATCGGCGGCAACGGGACTTCAACTTCGCTTAGACTGGTTGCGTTGACACCGCCCTGCGCCGCGCCTTGAGTTTTCCGCTGTATCTGACTCCAATAGCCCCTCGACTGGAAGAAGTGGGCGAGATAAGCAGGGTCGACAGACGCCGACGGCCTGACGCGTATTAGATATGAAGCGAAGACAGCTTCATCCGGCGGTGAGCGGATCAGGAAGCTCTTTCCGGTTGTCGCGCCCGTTCGGGCAAACACAATATCGCCGTCTGAAAGACGCGCGGACCTTAGCTTAGCGGGCGGCGCCTCACAAAAAGGCACGGCATCCCAATCGACCGCTCCATCCTGGATGTCCGTTATTCGTAGAAACTTCGTCCCGCTGTCGTCGTCAGACGCCGAAGCCGTGACGCCGTAGTCAATACTCCTCGCAAGGTCACTTAGTCGGCGAACTGGAAAAGGTGCGTTCACAGCATCGCCTCCAGCTCTTCCAATCCCTCGGCGATCTCCGCCTCCAGTGCCTTCAACTCGGCGATGATGTCCTTCGGTGGTCTGTGCTCCACCGCCTCGTGCACCACCTCCTTGTAGCGATTGATCGACAGGTCGTAGCCGGCCGCGGCAATGTCCGCCTTTGGCACGCAGAAGCTCTGCGCCGTTCGCGCGCGCTGGCGCTCCGCCTCGTCTCTGGCCTTCCAGCGCGCGGCGATGTCCGGCAGGTTGCTCTTGGCGAACTCATCCTCGCTCAGCTTGGCGCGCGGTCCGATCTTGTCGTCCGCCAATAGCTGCGTACGCTTGTCGTCGAGCGAGAAACCGTCCGCTTGGCAGTCATAGAACCACACATGGTCAGTGCCGCCCGAGTTGGTCTTGGTGAACAACACGATCGCCGTAGACACACCGGCGTAGGGCCGAAACACGCCCGAGGGCAGCTTCACGATGCCGTCGAGCTTATGATCCTCCACCAGCATGCGGCGGATTTCCTTGTGCGCCGTCGATGAGCCGAACAGCACGCCGTCCGGCACGATCACAGCCGCGCGACCGCCGGGCTTCAGCAGCTTCAGGAACAGAGCCATGAACAGCAGCTCGGTCTTCTTCGTCTTGACGACCGACTGAAGATCTTTGGCCACCTGATCGGCGTCGAGCGAGCCGGCGAACGGTGGATTGGCGAGCACGAGCGAATAGCGGTCCTCGTCGCCCGCATGCTCCTGGGATAGGGAATCCTTGTAGCGGATGTCCGGATTGTCGATGCCGTGCAGCGTCATGTTCATGGTGCCGATGCGCAGCATCGTGTTGTCGAAGTCGAAGCCGTGGAACATTTCTCCGTTGAAGTGATCGCGGGCCGCCTTCTCCTGGAACAGCTTCGCATGGTTGGCGCGCAGATACTCGCCGGCCGCGACGAGGAAGCCGCAGGTGCCGCAGGCCGGGTCGCAGATCACATCCTTCGGCGTGGGCGCCGTCATCTCGACCATCAGAGAGATGATGTGGCGCGGCGTGCGGAACTGGCCGTTCTGGCCGGCGGAGGCGATCTTCCCCAGCATGTACTCGTAGAGATCGCCCTTGGTGTCGCGATCCTCCATCGGGATGTCGGCCAGGAGGTCGACCACCTTGGTGAGCAGCGCGGGCGTGGGGATCGTGAAGCGCGCGCCCTTCATATGCGTGGCGTGCGCGGTGCCTTCCTCGGCCATGCTGCGCAGAAACGGAAACACGTGGTCGGCGACGATCTCGTACATCGTCGCGGCGTCGTCATTCTTCAAACGGTTCCAGCGCATCCTCGCGTATTCGATGCCGCCATTCTTACCGATGCCATCTTTCCCTTTCGGGAAGATGCGACGCTCCATAGGCTTGTTCAGCCGATTGGCCTTATTCTCTTCTCGCGTTTCCGCCTCGTCGAGGCCGCGGAGGAACAGGAGATAGGTGATCTGCTCGATGACCTCGATCGGGTTCGAGATGCCGCCCGACCAGAAGGCATTCCAGACAGCGTCGATCTTGGACCGTAGCTCACCCGTCAGCATCCCATCCCTCGCTGATTCCTGCGGTCACTTCTAGGCGAGGTTGTTGCCTGATGCCAGCAGGCCGCTGTCCGTTGTGAACGGCCACAACTGGGATCGCCGATTTTTGCACGATTCGAATTGGCGTTGAGCAAATCATCGTAGGTCGATCAAGGGGATGCGCTTGCATTGCACATAAGGGCGGCAGGGCCCTCGCACGGTTGGATGTTGCTCGGTAGACGGCAATCCACGCTTTCCTCACTGCGCTCCTGTCCCGCTTCTTGCCAGCTTGCGATTCGCGGACGTACCAATCACCTACGGTTGTGAGGGCGGATATTTTGGAAATTTTCAAATCGATTGGACTTTACGTCCGCGAACTTATTCTCAATATCGCAAGTCTGCTCAGAGAGGAGCCCGCTCCCGGGCTCGTCAGCCTCGCACTTTTTCTGCTCCTCGCAGTCTGCGTCGCTTGGTTCCTTCTCAAGGTGTACGCGCGAAAGAAGGCACTGCGACGCTTGTGGCAGGAGGTCTCACGCTTCAAGACCGGCGCCGACTTCGCGAGAAACATCGCGCAGATTGATAGCCGGGTGAGGCAATTGGGTCGCCACGGGGCAGCACACAGTGTTGCCGAGCATTGGGAGGAGTTCCGCGAAACCCTTGTCGCTTACAACGATGGAAGCGAAGCCATTCTCCGCAACGCGGCGCGCCCATCGGTGTTCTTCAACGTTGAAGACTTAGGGTTCGGCGCTGGCTTTTGGCGCATTGTGCCTGGGCTCTTTGTCACTGGGGGCCTGTTTCTCACCTTCCTTGGCTTGATTTCGGCGCTGCAAGCGATGTCAGGCAGGATTGACGCGACCGGGCTCAACACCCTGCTGACCGTTGCATCGGCCAAATTCATCATGTCCCTGACAGGGCTTCTCTGCTCGATCATTTTCACCGTCGTGCTACGCCTGGGGATGTCACAACTCGAGAGGGCGGCGCACGATGTTTCGAGCGCCCTTGAAAGGCGCCTGTCGTACATCAGCTTGGAATCGCTGGCGATGGACCAGCTATTTGCCATTCACGAGCAGCGCGACCACTTTCGTTCTATCGGCATGGAGCTGGTGGCAGAGCTGGGTCGCCCCCTTCGCGAAGAGTTGCCCCGAGCGATATCCGCCAGCATTCAGCACGCGATGAAGCCTGTGCTCGATCAGGTAGCATCTGCCGGTACTGCCGGCGTAGGCAGCATGGTCGAGAGCCTCTCATCGCGCTTTTCCGACGATGTCGGCAATGCCCTCCGACTTGCCAGCGAGAAACTGGCTGAGGCGGGCAATCGCATCGGCGCGCTGTCGGAACGGATGGACCAAAGTTCGGGGCGCATGGGCGGAGAGATGGACGCCGCGGTGGCTAGCGTGGCCCAGGCCGTGACGCAGTTGCGCGACGCGATGACCGTTACGGCTCAATCCACCGGGACGGCGTTCGCGCAAGGCGCTGAACAAATGCTGGCCGTTATGAACGCCACGCTCGAAGGGATACGCAAGAACACCGGTGAAGGCGCGCAGGCGATGAGCGGGGCGGCGGCCGAGTTACGGCACGCCGGGGAGGCCTTCAGGGAGCAATTGGAGGGGGCGTCGCGGGCTGGGAGCGCGGCAGCGCAGAAAAGCATCGAAGCATCGGGGAATGAAATCGCGCGTCTCACGGGCGAGCTGACGACCAGAGCGTCAAACGAGCTGTTATCACCCCTGCAAAATATTGCGCGCCAACTCGATGGTGTCGTCGGGCAGGCCGCGGGCATCTCCACGAGCATGCAGGTGCTTTCTGCCGGCGTCCGCGCCGGCGCAGAAGCCTCAACAGATGCTGCAGACAAGTTTCGTTCGGCGAGCAACTCCCTTGTCGACGCCGCCGGTCCGGTGCGGGCAACTAGCGAGCGGATAGAGGCTTCAGTCCGTCGGCTCGAAGAGAGCACTCAGCACGTATCCATCTCTGTGTCGCGCTCGGCCGAGGCCACCGCGACCAGCGCACGCGACGCCCTCGGCGCCGCAACGGTGATCCTGGGCGAAAAAGCGGGCGTTATCCAATTGGCGCTGAACGGCGTCTCGGAGCTGCTGGAACGCTTGCGCGGCCAAGGTGACCGTCTTGACGACATGGATGAAAAGCTGGGGAGCGCCTTCGAAACCTACACCGAGCAGGTCGGCCGCGCCGTCGACTCGATGCGCAGCCATGTCAGAGATTTGCAAAACGAGCTAAATCCAGCCCTCGATACCCTTCGGATAGTCGTCGACCAGGCGGAGCAATTCTCGCCTCAGTCTAGGACATAGCGATGCGGCGAGCATTCAGAAGACACGCCCGGGAGGAGGAGGAAGAGTCAGCCTTCGTGTCGATGACCGACATGACAGTGAGCTTCCTGTTCATTCTGATGATCCTGCTGGCCTTCTTCGCCAGTCAGTTCAACCCGGAGGAGACGGTCCTCAAAACCGTCCACGATCAAGCGCTCCAAACGATCTCAGAGCAGAAGCTCAAGATAGAAGAACTTCTGCGTCGGTTGTCCGAGGCCGAGCAACCTGACCCGATCGAAGCGTATATCGCGCAGACAGCAAGCCAGCGGCGGAACATACTCGAGCGCTTGAGGGAGCAACTAATCGCCGAATTCCCGGACCTCAATGTGGTCATCAGCTCCGAGAATGACGCGCTGCGGTTCCAGGGCGACGGGCTTTTCGACAGCGGCTCCGCCGCGTTTCGCAATCCGCAAACGGCGCTCATCGTGCAGCGCATCGCGGCGCGACTGGACGAACTCCTAACGTGCTATACGCTGGGTTCGCTATCCGCCTGGGAAAAGTCCTGCAACCCGAATGGCGTGATCATTGAGGCCGTCCAGATAGAGGGCCACACCGATGCATCCGGGCAGTTTATCTCTAACCTGCACCTGTCGACTGAGCGTGCCATCACGACCTTCGCGGAGATGCTTGCTCGGCAGCCGAATATCACGGCCCATCTCAACTTTCGAAAGCAGCCGGTATTGTCAGTTGCGGGTTATGGGCCAATGCGACCGATCTCGGCTAATCAGACTCCCGAAGGCCGGGCAACCAATCGGCGCATCGACCTGCGCATTATCATGTTCACTCCAGGAAGCACCGCAGAGATTGAACGCATTCGGTCGCAGTTGCAGCCCGAAGCAACCTCCGCACGCCCATGAAGCTGTCCGATCGGTTGCGCAGGCCCGTCGATTTCAGGCCCACAGCGCTACCGGCGCTCAATCAGCTTTCTTCCGCAGCTCAACGCATACTCAGCCGCTGGCCCGACACCGTCGTCGAGCCGCCCGAACAAGACAGGGAGCGCATTGTTCGAGAGGTGGCGCTGCGCCTTCGTGACAATGACTGGACCGGCGCAAGCATGTCGCAAGTGACATCCGCCGCCATCGCGCTCTACGACTTGGAGAGGCGCGATCGCGATGATCTCGCCCACGTCCGCAAGTTCTATTGTGACGAGATCGCAAGCAGCAACCGCGCGACGTTCCTCAACGCGATGTTTGCTGTATTCATTGGCAGCTATGTGCCGAATGCGCGTCATACGGTGGAGCTCGCCGAGTCACTTAATTCGGCCCGGGAAAGGATCTGCGGACGGTGGGCGCCGTTCATCAGGTCCATTCCTGAATGCCTTGATGCACAGAACGCGCACGAAGCTATCGCGGCCAGAATGGCTGCAATGGAGCAGCCTTGGGATCAGCTCCGAGAGCTGGGCCTTCGGAGTCCTCACGCACCCGGCGTCATGGACTACGTGCACCTGTCATTCATCGCACACTCCTCAGCGAAATTGCACGAGCGTGCGTCCATCGACCGGTTCTTGAACTGGCTGCAGCCGAGTGGCCAACACGCCCGTGTGACGGGGGCGGCAGAAGCGATCAGCGCCCTGCTGAAGCCGTGGCAGAAACTCGTGCCGCTTCATGACGACCGGCATGAACTCATCAGAAGACTCACTACGATGTACGGCGATCCCCGCGTTCGAAGCGAGAACGCCATCTGGTCGGGCGTTCCATCCGAACTCACGGCAGTAATGGAACGATGGCTGACTGGCGAGAATATTCGCTTCTTCCTCGACGTCGTTTCGGCTGTCGAGAGGAGTCACATGTGGGAGCCTAGAAAGCGGTTCTGGCTTGGCCTGCACGAACAAAATCGGATCGATGCGGCCTGGGTCGCATTTAGCGCTGAAGCTATAGAGCGAGCGAACGAACGGACCGGCGACGGCGAGTTCCTCCGCTTCGGCCGTCAAGCAGCGCGCGGAACAAGAGACAAGACATCGCTGCTCATACTTAAGGTCGGCAACAAGATCGTCATTGAGGGATCTCACGATTATAAGGTCCACGTTTTTCGGGACGACGATCCCTTGGCACCTAAACTTTATCAAGAGTCCTACAACTGCGAAGCGATACGTTTCCTTCCCGGATCATGGGCGCAAACGCACAATGGCGACTGGCAGGGCCGCGTGCTCGAACGCATTTAGGAACGAAAATGACTTTTTCACTCACCTATGATGCCCACCTCGTAACGCTGACATTAGAGCACGATAGCGGCTTTTTCAGCCGATTAACGGCGAGGACCAAGGCGTACGATCTCGACCGACTGCCGCCTGAACAGCGCGAGCTGATCTACGCTGTTGCTGATCTCCGTGCCCTCGCTGAGGAGAACGGCGAGCCGCTGGAAATACGAGGGCAGCAGATTCAGATGAGCCATCGCCTGGTGGCGGCGTTACCGAGCCAGGCTGCCCGAGCGCTCGCATTGCCGCCAATCGTCGACCTGGCTTTCCGGACCGATGCGGAAGGTGTCATAGGATCACCGTCGTTTCGCCTGCGGCACGAGTGGATCAAGGCAGGTCAACGTCAATTGCCGAAGCGTGTCGGAGCCATCATGGAAACGTCGGATGGCCTGCGCCGCATCCCGCTGTGGCTTCTGGAGGCCGTGGAGGTCGCCGAGAATTTTCGGCCTGGCGGACGCGACGACTCTGCGCATTGGGAAGCACTAGCCAGATTCCGACAATCTCTCGATCCCGGTGTGCGCGTGACGACGAGCGATGACGCTGCAAAGATTTCAATGACTGACTTTCTGTCAGGCCTTTCGGTCAACCTCGCCGACCGCTTCTCGATCTCTCCAAACGCCGACGGTACCGATTTCGACGTCGTTCCATTTTCCGGCAAGCGCCTAAGACTCGATGGCCTCGAAGATTCTGGCAACCCGTTTGAAAACCAGGGGGAACTCGAAGGAGAAGCGCTACGCGATTTCCAGCGGCGCGTCCGTGAGCGGGGCGCCCTGCCGGCCTACCGCACGAGCCCGGGAACCTATCTCGTCATAGACAGCTCGGCCGCACCAGCGCTTCAGGTCATGGCTAAGATGCAGGGAGCATCAGCCGATCAAAGACGCGCGTTTATCCGCAACCCGAGACCGGCAATCACCGAAGCCGTGACCGCCGCTCTCCAGGCTAGTGGAAAGCTCGATGGCTTGGACGCCGCAGGCGAGGAGGAGGCAATCGAATCCATCGCTGGCCCCGCACTTGTGGAGACGCGGGAGTATTCCGAGCGCGTTATCGGCATCAAAGTTTTTGAGCGGCGCACTAACCCAAGTGACCAAGGAAGCACCACCTGGCTACCGGAGGAACTGGCAAGCAAGCTCTCAGAGAAGCTTCGCGAGATGTCGGTTGAGCAGCTGGATGCGTTGCGCAATTCTGTTGGTGCCGCGATCGAGGCTAAACAGCCCAACGTGGAATTGGGGAACCTTTCGCTACCTGCGCGAGACGAATTGGTGACCACAATTGACGCCCACATTTCCGCCCACCGGAAGCCTCAAGACGATCTCGGCGCGGATGAACCTGACAGCGGGGAGCCAACACCTCGTGGACCTATAGTCGTCTCTTCGAAAGACAACACGGAGGAGCTCGCGTGGGTCGCTCGGTTTCGAGGCAGACACACAAGCGTCGCCACGAAAGTACCCACTAGAGTTCGCACGCCGCTGATGCCTCATCAGATTGAAAGTTTCCATTGGCAAACCAATGCCTGGAAATCCGGCCTCCCCGGCATTTTGAACGCGGATGAGCAAGGTCTCGGCAAGACGCTGCAGACCATCTCAATGCTCGCTTGGCTGCAAGATCACATGAATGAGACGCCCGGAGCCAGACGCCTGCCAATCCTGATCGTCGCTCCGACCTCACTGCTTGTGAATTGGGAGCAGGAAGTTAGCGGGCATCTTCATGAGCCTGGATTGGGCCGAGTTATACGGCTTTACGGTGCCGGCACGAGCACCAGAAAGCACGTCGGTGCTACCGGCACTGATATCGACGACGGCACAGCCAAGTTGGACTTGGAAGCTCTGCATGAAGCCATCCAAGATGGGCGAGCCCATCGCCAGTGGATACTGACCACCTACACCACTCTCACAAACTACCAACATTCGCTGGCTCAAGTCCCGTTTGCCGCCACAGTGTTCGACGAGATTCAAGCACTGAAAAATCCCGACAGCATGCGCGCTATAGCTGCGCTGGCCGTCAACGCAAATTTTGTCATCGGCCTCACCGGGACGCCGATCGAAAACGCCGCCCGGGATCTATGGGCCATCATGGAGCAAATTGCTCCGGGCGCTCTGAATACGCGTGTGAACTTTCAAAAGTCGTACTCCACGCCAACGGCCGAGAGCATGGCGGAACTTCACAATCACGTCTTCAGACCGCGAGGAAGCTTCCCGCCTCTCGCGTTGAGACGACTGAAGCAAAGCGTGGCCTCTGGCCTTCCCGCCAAGACGAGGCAATTGCACCCCCGTTCAATGCCTCCGCAACAGGCCGTCGTCTACGAAGACGCCAAATTAAAGCTTGCCCAGGGTGGTCCAGGCGCAGCGCTGAAGATGCTGCATCACATTCGCAGCGTATCCGTACACCCCGGCCTCGATCCATCATCGACCGACACAGACTTGATCGCAGCATCTGCGCGGCTTCGGGCTACCTTCGAAATAATCCGTCGCATAGCCCAAGCGAAAGAAAGGGCCCTTGTCTTTATCGAGCATCGCCAGATGCAATATCGTTTCGTTGAACTGGTGAAGGCCGAGTTTGGATTGCCACAGATCGATCTCATCAACGGAGATACGCCGATCAACAAGCGGCAGACCATCGTCAATCGCTTCCAGAAGTACGGAGCTTCGCCCGGTTTCGACCTCCTCGTATTGGGCCCAAAGGCGGCCGGCACCGGATTGACCCTGACGTCGGCTACCCACGTCATCCACCTATCGCGGTGGTGGAACCCAGCAGTCGAAGAGCAATGCAACGATCGAGTTCATCGTATCGGCCAAACTCGTCCGGTGAGCGTTCACATCCCTATGGCAATTCATCCCGACTACCGCGAACATTCGTTTGATTGTCTCCTTCAGAGCCTCATGCAACGCAAGCGGCGACTTGCCAGTTCTGCGCTCTGGCCCATGGGGGACACGGAGGAAGACGCAGGAGAATTGCAGCGCATGGTGACGGAAGCCAAAGGCGAAGGCAGCGGGGATCCGATCACGACTGCCATGACCGCCATGTTCGCTCGGGACGGCCTCGCGCTACCCACACAGGCATCAGATGGGTCATTCCTCTACGACTGACGAAGCTCAGAATCCCGACGCCGGGAGAATTCTTGCTGAGAGTTGCGCGTCCGATTCGACCGTCGCGCGCAACGCTGAAGCCTTCGTCTGGCCGTTGGCGATATCTGCGTCACTGGCATCGACGACGAGCGGGTCTCCCTTGGCAAACGAGAGGCTTCCGTCCGTCCAGTAGGGAGCGAGAATCCGTCCGCCTGGCAGTCGTAGAACCACGTCATCCGACTACGGCGCATCTGCGCGGGCCGATGTGCTACGCGGCTTCGAGGGCAGGCCAAAGGTCGGTCTCGAACAGCAGCATATCAGCGCAGCGTTTCGAAGCCTCTGCGGATGATGTCAGCCATCAATGACCGGCGCGCGGTCAAGAAGGTCTCATAGGGCATCAGGTGCCAATCCTTAGGCAACGCATGCTGCTCGAGCATCTTGTCCCAATCGCCGTTAAAGCCCTTGCGCAGTGCCGGCACATAGCTCTTTGGATCGTCATCGCTGATGTCGATATTGTCGGGCCATTCGAGCAGCGCGTAGTTAGCCATCTTGT
>CALRVN010000081.1:0-11991 GCA_943371625.1 Hyphomicrobium sp. CS1GBMeth3 | reverse complement strand
TCGATGTAGGCGATGAGATCGTCACGCTCGGTCTCGTCCTTGACGCCGGGGAACAGCATCTTGGTGCCGGGTACCAGCGCCTTCGGATTCTCCAGCCACTTGTGGATGTTTGCGTCATCCCAAGTGAGGCCCGACTTCTTCAGCGCGTCGGAATAAGCGAAGCCTTCAACCGAAGCAGCGGCGCGGCCGAGGATGCCGTTGAGCTCCGGGCCGACCTTGTTCTTCGCGCCAGGACCGATGGCGTGGCACGGAGCGCACTTGTTGAACACCTTCTTGCCGTTCTCTACATCCTGCGCCGACGCAACCGCCGGCAAGGCGAGTACGACACTCGCTGCGATAACCCACTTGAGCATCCCGTTTCTCCCTTTTTCGACGTGTGCTCACGTCGTTCGATGGCGGAGGCATAATCCGCCAGTCATCGTAAATGTGCCAAGTCTTTTCTGAACTCGGACTGAACACGATGACGCACCCCGTTGACGAACTTACATTCTCCGAGGGTGCAAGTCGGGATTTGAAGAGTCGGACGCGACGGCGTTAAGCGTCGCTCGGCTGCGGAGTTTTCTCGACTGCAGGCTTGGGCGATGCCCCGCCGGGACGACGGTAAACAAATGCCGGCGAGGAAACATGCGATTCAACATCTGCCACTTTCGCCCACTCGTCGTGGAGCGGCGATAGCGAGCACGCGGGATCGGTGTTGGCGGCATCGCCGGTGAGAGCGAAGGCTTGGCAGCGGCAGCCGCCGTAGTCGATCTCGCGACGCGGACAGGTGCGGCACGGCTCCTTCATCCAGCTGGTGCCGCGATACATGTTGAACGCCGAGCCGTTGAGCCAGATGTCGGCGAGCGGGCGATCCTTCACGTTATCGAACTGAAGGTGCGTGATCGATTCCGCGGCGTGGCACGGCAGTACGCGGCCCGACGGCGTGACGTTGATGATGCTCTTGGCCCAACCGCCCATGCAGGGTTTGGGGAACTTCGCATAGTAGTCGGGCACAACCGAATCGATGACGAGAACGCCTTTCAGCTCCTCGCGCTTTCTCTCGACGATGCGGGCGGCGGCCATGAAGGCTTCACGCGTCGGCATGAGGGAGGCGCGGTTCTTGAGCGCCCAGGCGTAGTACTGAACGTGAGCGATCTCGACACGGCCGGCGCCAAGCTCGACGGCGTAATCGATGATCGCCTCGACGTTATGCACGTTGTGACGATGGATCGGCGCGTTGATGGTGAGCGGCATACCGAGCTCACGCACCCAGCCGGCGACCTCTTTCTTCTTGGCGCTGCCACCCTTGTAGCCGCCGATCCGGTCGGCGTTCTCGGCCGCAGTATCGACGTCCTGGATAGAGATCTGGACGTGATCCAGACCTGCCGCCTTCAGTGCTTCCAGCCGCTCACGCTTCAGCAGCACAGCGGCGGTGATGAGGTTGGTGTAGAGGCCGTTTTCCGCAGCGGTCTTCACGATCTCTTCGAGGTCGCGGCGCGCCGTCGGCTCGCCACCGGAGAGATGGATCTGCAGGATGCCGAGCTGCGCCGCCTGGCGCATGACGCTCTGCCACTGCTCCGTATTCAGCTCGACGTTGACCTTCTCGAGATCGAGCGGATTGGAGCAGTACGGGCACTGCAGCGGACAGCGGTGCGTCAGCTCGGCGAGGAGGCCGATCGGAGCGCGGACAACGCACGAGGCATCGGGTTCGGGCGAGGATGATGCGTCGCAGCGCATCTCGCCGGCATCCATCGTGACGGTGGATTCCTTGACGTGCTTCACGTTAGCGGGGGCAGATTCATTCATGCCTTCACCACTCCCTTGTCAGCGAGGTCCTGCAACATCGCAATGATGTCGGCCTCGATGTCCTCCCGGGGCGCATTATAATCGATAGCTAGTTGGTCTGTGATCGCACCAACAGTGCGCGCGCCATCACATAGCTTCAAAACTTCGACAGCGATCGGGTCGGGATCGAACAGGCGCTCGGGCGCCAGGATGATCCAGCGGTTGCGTCCGGCGTCATGGCGCATTTTGATGTAGGGCGGCATGGCTGGCTTGCTATCGGCCGTAATGACCGTTCGCTGGCGTGGCGCCGTCTCATTCATCAGAGGCCCTCCGGGCGGAATGCGCCGGGGGGAACGTGCCCCTCGACGTAAGCATGTTGCAGGGCGTCGAGCTGGACCCAGAGGACGTTGCACTTGAAGCGCACGGCGTCGACGCAGGCTTCCTGCTCGGCGCGCGTCGCGGCGTTCTTGAGGACGTAGTCGAGGGCGAAATCGGCGTCGCGCGGCGCCTGGGTGAGGCGGCGCTTGAAGTAGGCCATCACCTTGTCGTCGATGAAGCCAGGGTAGTTCTCCAGCATGCCGGAGATGCGCTCCTTGTGGATCTTCGGAGCGAAGAGTTCGGTCAACGAGGAGGCGATGGCGACGGTGATCGGCTGCTCGCGCACGAAGGTGACGTAGGCTTCGACGGCGAACTTGGTCGCTGGGAGCGCGCCTTTCATAGAGGCGACGTAATCGCGGTCGAGGCCGAGGCCGTCGGTGAGGATGAGCCAGCGCTCGATGCCGCCGGGTTCCTCGCCGTAGCCGTCGTGATCGAGGATGCGGTGCACCCACTCGCGGCGCAGCTCGCGGTCGTGCAGACGGCTGATGAGGGCCGCATCCTTGCGCGGCACCGCAGACTGATAGCAGTAGCGGTTGAGCGCCCAGGCCTGGACCTGCGGCTTCTTCAGCTGGCCGCCGTGCAGCATGTGATGGAACGGGTGCTTGTCGTGGTAGCGCTCGGCGCCGACCGCGCGGATGGCCGCCTCGAAGTCGGCAACGGGCATCGGCTGAGCTTTGCGCTCCGCGCTCGCGCGCTCCAGGCTGACGGCTTCACTCATAGGCGCACCTCCATGCCATCGTACCCGACTTCCCATCCCGCGCCATCTATGGCTTTGCGGGCGGGCGAGTTGTCGTCCAGCGCCGGGTTCGAATTGTTTATATGCACGTATATGAGCCTTCCGACGCCGAGATTTGAGAAGGCGGCAATCGATCCTGAGGCCCCAGACATGCTGATATGGCCCATTCGGGCTCCGGTTTTATTGAGCAGACCCTGCTCGATCATCTCATCGTCGGTAAAAAGCGTGCCATCGAAAAGGACGACGGACGCGCCCTTCAGGCGTGCGGCGAGGCTCTCATCTATCTCTGCGCAGCCGGGAATGTAAAAGAAGGACTTCTTCTCGGCTGGATCAGTAACCTTGAGACCGATGGTATCGCCTTCGCGGCTGCCGTAATTTCCGGTGGTCTTGTCCTCGAGATAAAGGGCGATCTTGCCGGGCACGGCGAAGGCTTCGACCGTCAGCCCTAAGTCAGTGCCGGCACCTTCCAGTTTGAAGGGCTTGTCGAGTGCGATCTCGATGCGCGGCACAAACTGCTCGGCGAGCACCTGGAATACCGAGTTGGCGCGTAGGGTTTCCAGTACGCGATTGGAGGCATAGACCGAGAACGGCTGTGCCTCGCGCAGGTTGATAAGACCGATGATGTGGTCGACGTCGCCATTGGTCAGCACCGCGGCCTTGATGGGGCTGTCACGCAGTCCGATGCGGGGATTGGCGTGCAGCGCGGGCGTGTCGTTGATCTGCTGACGAAGATCAGGGGAGGCGTTGAGCAGAGCCCAGCTGACACCGTCGCGGCTGACAGCGAGGGAGGATTGCGTGCGGGCCCTGAAGCCCGGCGTCCCGGCGCGCACGGAGACGCAATTGCGGCAGTTACAGTTCCACTGCGGGAACCCTCCGCCTGCGGCGGAGCCCAAAACCTTGATGAACATCGGATGCCGTATGGCTACGGGTGCTCCACACCGCAACGAGTGGAGATGCCCGATAAAACAACGGCGGCCGAGGACTCGACCGCCGTTGTCGGAAACTCACGAAGTTAGTGAGTGGATCGACGATCGTTAGATGATGTCGATCTCAGCCGGCATGTACGAGGTAACCTCGAGGCCAACTTCCTGCTCACGAACTGCGGGCTTCGACCAAACCTTCATGACTTCCTCCTTATTCGGCAAGATGCCGTCCAAAAATGGATGGCCCCGCCGAGGGCCCACCCCCTGAAGCGATTGTCCTGTTGCAGGGTCGCTTCAGTCCGCGAATCCTAAGCACGCAAAGCCCGGATCCCCATGGCGGGTTATAAACCACACGGCTCTGGGGAACGGAAGTCAATCGAACTCACAAACGCGTGTGCTATCCGTCATCTAGATGCTATGTGCGGGGCCGCCGACCGGGCGCGTTTCTCGCTCTGCGGACGGTGCCATTGCGGGGGAGGGAACGTCCGCCACCGCGAGCTTGCTGAGCGTCGTCGCTTGGGTGTTGGGCGGGAAGCCGGTACAACATAGGGTGAATGTCAGCCATGGCTTGGTGAGGGGAACGACGCTCCCGCAAACATATGCCCAGGCAGGCGTGAGGGCTGAAAAATCGTTCTTATCTTGGTGCAAGCCGCCCCCAGCAATAGAAAATTCTACTTCAATAAACTATAAGAGGTGGCCGGATCGGAACGGGCGCCAGGCGTCCCGGGGCGCCGGTTCTTCCTGTCCGATTGATCACACTCGGCCTGGCGAGGGCCAAGGCAGCGAAAGGCGAGGCGTTGCGGTACTTCCCTGTATTTCTCGATGTCGATAACCGCGACGTGCTGATCGTCGGCGGCGGCGAGAAGGCATTGCAGAAGCTGCGCCTTTTGGCGAAGACGACGGCGCGGCTGAAGCTCGTGGCCGAGGACGTGTGCGCGGGGATTGTCGAGCTCGACCGCGAGCGCCCGCTGACGATTTTGCGACGCAAATTCGAGGCTGGCGACGTCGCTGGCGCGACCATGGTGTTTGCCGCCAGCGATGACGTGGCGCTCGACCAGACAGTGGCTGCAGCGGCGCGTCAGGCTGGTGTGCCGGTGAATGTCGTCGATGGGCCTGCGGACAGCAGCTTCATTATCCCGGCCATCGTCGACCGCGACCCCGTCGTGGTGGCGATCGGCACCGAAGGGGCGGCGCCAATTCTGGCGCGCGAGATCAAAGCCAGGGTCGAAGCTTGGCTGCCAGCGCAGTTCGGGCGCGTAGCGCAACGGGCGAAGGTTCTACGCGAGCGGGTGCAGGAGACGATTACCGATCCGACCCTGCGCCGGCGTATGTGGGAGGCCCTCCTGCAGGGGCCGTGGCGCAACGCGGTGCTGGCCGGCGATACCAGCGCTGCGGATCGCGAGCTCAACCGTCAGTTCGAGGCTGCCAGCTCCGAGGCACAGCCTGTCGGCAGCGTGGTGCTGATCGGCTGCGGGCCGGGAGAGCCGGATCTCATCACTCTGAAGGCGCAGCAGCATCTGCAGTCGGCCGATGTTCTCGTCGTCGATCGGCTGGTCAATCCCGCCATCCTCGAATATGCGCGGCGCGACGCAGTTCGTATCGACGTCGGCAAGGAGCCCGAGGGCGATGCGGCGCTGCAGGACGAGATCAATCGCATCCTCGTGCGCGAGGCGATGAAGGGTCAGCGCGTGGTGCGCCTGAAGGGCGGCGACGCTTTTGTTTTCGGCCGAGCGGCCGAAGAGATGGCGTCGGTTCGTGCGGCCGGCGTCGCGGTGTCGGTCGTTCCGGGTATCACCGCTGCGCATGCGTGTGCGGCGAGCGTTGGCCTGCCGGTGACGCTGCGTGGCAAAGTTCGCCAGTTCGCGGTCGTGACGGGAGCGTCGGCAGAGGGTCCGGTCGAGGTGGATTGGACGGCATTGGCACGGCCCGGTCAGGCATTCGCCATCTACATGGGCGTCCGGACGGCCGAGCATTTCCGCAGCAAGCTGCTCGCTGCGGGCGCCGCACCGCAAACGCCGGTGGTGATCGTCGAGAACGGGACGCTCGCCAACGAGCGTGTGGTCGAGACGCAGCTGGCGTTCCTCGCGCGGGCCGTGACCGACCTCGGCGTGCGTGGTCCGGCGGTGATTTTCGTCGGCCTCGATTGGGCGAGCGCGGGTCTCGCGCGGCCAGATCGGGTCGAAGTATACGAGGCCGAGTCCGTCGGAGCCGTAAGGGCTCTCGATGCCGAAATTGCGGTGAGTGGCCATGCAAGATAGGTCGCGCACGGTCGGCGCTCCGTCGGCGCCAAGCTCAAGACAAGCATTCTCCAGGAGGCGTTCGTGACCGCCCAACCTCTGCTTCCGAAGAACGCGCCGTTCACGCCGGAAGAAATCGACAAGCTCAACAGCGTCGTCGCCAGGACGACACCGCAGCAGCGCGCGTGGCTGGCGGGTTTCTTCGCGGGCTTCGAGGCAGCGCAAGCCGGTGGTGCTGCGCAGCCGCAACAACCGGCGGCGGCCGCAAAACCGCGCCAGCCGCTGACGATCCTTTACGCGAGCGAGAGCGGGAACTGCGAAGCGTTGGCGATGAAGGCCAAGAAGAGCGCGCAGAAGCACGGTCTCGACGCCAAGGTGTTCGACTTCGCGGACGCCGACTTCGCGCTTCTCTCGAAGGCCAAAAGCATTTTGGTGTTTGCGGCGACATGGGGCGAGGGCGATCCGCCCGGACGTGCCGTCGATTTCTACAACGCGTTGATGAGCGACAAGGCCCCGCGCATCGAGGGTGTGCAGTTCGCCGTGCTGGCGCTGGGCGACACCGCGTATGCGCAGTTCTGCGCTACAGGCAAGAAAATCGACGAACGGCTTGAGGCATTGGGCGGCAAGCGGGCCTTCGCTCGCGTCGACCTAGACCTCGATTACGCAAAGCAGGCAGCAGAGTGGACGGAGAAGGCGCTTGCCGAGCTGGCGCCTGCCGATGATGCCGGCACTGCGACCGTCGTGCACGTCGACTTCAAGGGTGCGGGATTTGCCCCCGATGACGACGAGCCGCAATTCACGGCGGAGAACCCGCTGACGGGCGAGATCTCCGCGCTGGTCAATCTCAATGGCACGGGCTCGACGCGCGAGACGTGGCACATCGAGATCGCGGCCGATGCGCCGGGCTTCTCATACCTGCCGGGTGATGCGATCGGCGTCCTGCCCGAGAACGATCCACAGCTGGCGTTGGAATTCGCGGAGGCCGTCGGTCTCGGCGCCAACGGCGAGGTGGTACAGAAGCTGCGCGAGCGCTTCGACATCACGACGCTGTCGCGCGCGTTCATCGAGAGCTACACGAAGCTCACCGGGCGCACCGATGCCGCGGCGCTAGCGGATCAGAAGGCGTTCACGGAATTCGCCGAGGATCGGCAGCTCATCGATTTCATCGAGACGTGTGCCGAGAAGCTGACGCCGGAGCAGCTGTTCTCGATCCTGCGTCCGCTGCCGGGGCGGCTCTATTCCGTCGCATCGAGCCCGAAGGCGCATCCGGGTGAAGCGCATCTTCTGATCGGCGCGGTGCGCTGGGAATCGCATGGGCGCAAGCGCGGCGGCGTGTCATCGACCTATTTCGCTGACCGGCGCAGGGTGGGCGATCCGGTTCGCGTCTACGTCAAGCCGAACCGGCATTTCCGCCTGCCCGAGGACGGCAACCGTCCGATTATCATGATTGGCGCGGGCACGGGCGTGGCGCCGTATCGCGCCTTCATCGAGGATCGGGCCGAGGCCGGTGCTGCCGGCAAGAGCTGGCTCATTTTCGGCGAGCGCAACTTCACCAACGACTTCCTCTACCAGCTCGAGTGGCAGGATCATCTGGCTGCGAAGGCGCTGTCGCGCATCGATGTCGCATTCTCGCGCGATCAGCCGGAGAAGATCTACGTGCAGCACCGCTTGTGGGAGGAGCGCGCCGATATCATCCGTTGGGTCGAAGAGGGCGCACATATCTACGTATGCGGTGATGAGAAGGGCATGGCGCGGGACGTCGACGTGGCGCTCGCGCGCGTTCTCGCGGAGGCAGCGCGCGGCGACGATGAAGCCGGCCGCGCCAAGCTGAAAGAGCTGGCCAAGGCGGGCCGCTACCAGCGCGACGTTTACTGATCAGGGGAATGGCGCCGCACGGCGCCGACAGGACGCAAGAGAATGAGCGAAGACAAGCGCAGCAAGAACGAGTTCATCAAGGAAAGCAGCCGGCAGCTGCGCGGCACCATCGCCGAGGGACTGGCCGACGTCGTCACCGGCGCCATCTCCGAGGACGACAGCCAGCTCACGAAGTTCCACGGCACCTACCTGCAGGACGACCGCGACGTGCGCGGCGAGCGCGGCAAGAAGAAGCTGGAGAAAGCCTACAGCTTCATGATCCGCGTGCGGCTGCCGGGCGGCTTCACGACATCGAAGCAGTGGCTGGCGCTGGACGCTATCGCCGGGACATATGCCAACCACACGCTGCGCCTGACGACTCGCCAGACGTTTCAGTTCCACGGCGTCATCAAGTCGAACATGAAGCGCACCATGCAGGCGATCAACGCTGCGCTGCTCGACACGCTGGCGGCGTGCGGCGACGTCAACCGCAACGTGCTGGCGTGCGGGAACCCGTTCCTGTCAAAGGCGCACGCGGCAGCGCACAAGCTGGCGGTCGACGTGAGCGAGCACCTGCTGCCGCAGACCGGCGCCTATCACGAGATCTGGCTCGACGGCGAGCAGGTGCAGGACAAGACGCGCCCCGCCAAGCCGAATGAGGAACCGATCTACGGCACGCACTACCTGCCGCGCAAATTCAAGATCGTCATCGCGGTTCCGCCGTCGAACGACATCGACATCTATGCGCACGACCTGGGCTACATCGCCATCGTCGACGACGCGGGCAAGCTCGCCGGTTGGAACGTTACCGTCGGCGGCGGCATGGGCATGACGCACGGCGACGCCGAGACCTTCCCGCGCACGGCCGACCTGCTCGGCTTCTGCACCACGGAGCAAGCGATCGACGTCGCCGAGAAGATTGTCACCGTGCAGCGCGACTGGGGCAACCGCGAGCTGCGCAAGCGCGCACGCCTGAAGTACACGATCGAGGATCGCGGACTCGACAACTTCCGCGCCGAGGTCGAGAATCGGCTGGGCTATAAGCTCGGCGAGCCTCGCCCGTTCGAGTTCACATCGACGGGCGACGTGATCGGCTGGGCGCAGGGCTCCGACAAGAAGTGGCACCTGACGCTGTTCATCGAGAATGGGCGCATTAAAGACGTGCCCGGCTGGACGTTGCGTTCAGCGCTGCGGGAGATCGCCGAGAAGCATCCCGGCGGCTTCCTGGTCACGGCGAACCAGAACGTCACGATCGCCAACGTCACCGCCAAGGCGAAGCCGAAGATCGAGGCGATCTTAAAGGAGCACGGCATCGACATCGGCACGTCGCTGTCGGGTCTGCGCCGCAGTTCCATGTCCTGCGTGTCGCTGCCGACGTGCGGCCTCGGGCTGGCGGAGAGCGAGCGCTTCCTGCCGGAGCTTTTGACGGCGCTCGAGGACTCGCTCGACAGGGCTGGGCTGAAGAACGACGAGATCGTCATCCGGATGACGGGCTGCCCGAACGGGTGCGCGCGTCCGTATCTGGCGGAGATCGGTCTCGTCGGACGCAATCCCGGGCTTTACAACCTCTATCTCGGCGCGGCTTTCAACGGCGACCGGCTCAACAAGCTCTACGCCGAGGACGTCGACAAGGCGGGCATCGTGCGGCTGCTCGACCCGATGTTTGCGCGCTATGCCAAGGAGCGCGAGCAGGGTGAGCACTTCGGCGACTTCGCGATCCGCGCCGGCTACGTCAAGGCGACGACGGGAGGCAACCGCTTCCACGCCGACCTTGAGCTCGTAAAGTCGGTCGCGTAGCGCTTCGATGTTCGGCTAAGTCCGATGCGAAGCAAAAGGCTTGCCGCAGAGCGCCGCGATCCGAGCGCCGCAATAGGGCATGCCTTCAGCTGATATTCATTACACGCACAATTCGAGGAACTAAGGCGCGTTCATCCTCTTTGCGGATGTCTGGTCAGCTGTTGGCCGCGTTGCGGAGCACAGATGATGGCGACTTATACGCAGACAATCGACGACATTCTCGACGAGTTCGACTTCGAGAAATTGCACACCTGCATGACGGCGATGCGTTGGGAATGGGACGCCAGCGTTCCGACGGCTGAGATGTTGAAAGATCAGGGGCGGGCGCTGCTGGAGACGTTGTCGAACGAGCCCGATACGCTCGAGATCGAAGTCGGCGGCTTGCGCGCCAGCCGGCAGATGATCGAAGGGTTCGAGGAGCTGACGCTCGCCTTCGAGATACGCTCAGCAGCACGCTGCCGCGAAATCCACTAGCAGCGGCAGGCGCGCTGCTCAGGTCAGGGCGGCGACGATGTTTCTAAGGCTCAGGATTACGACCACGCAGCCGACGAGGATCATGAGGACCTTGTCGGGGAGCATCTTGGTCGCGTAGGCGGCGAAGGGTGCCGCGATCACGCCGCCGATGATGAGGCCGGCGATGATGGGCCAGAGTTCGAGGCCGATGGTGGCGACGAAGGTCGCCGAGATGGTGAGGGTGACGAAGAACTCGGCGAGGTTGACGGTGCCGATCGCGTAGCGCGGTGTCGTGCCTTGGCCGATGAGCGTGGTGGTGACGATCGGTCCCCAGCCGCCGCCACCGAGGGAATCCATCAGGCCACCGATGAAGCCCAGCGGCGCGACGCGTGAGGGCTCGGCGCCTTCCGAGCTGCGGCGCCGGATAGCAACCCAAACAATATAGAGGCCCATGAGCAGCAGATAGCCGCTGATGAAGGGCTTCACCATTTCGCCGTCGAGGTTGGTGAGCAGGTAGGCGCCGATGGCACCGCCGATCGCGCCCGGTACGGCCAAGCGCAACAGCAGCTTGCGGTCGACGTTGCCGAACTTCCAGTGCGAAACGCCGGACACGAATGTGGTGAAGGTCTCGGCTGCGTGCACGCAGGCGCTGGTGGTGGCGGGCGGAATGCCGACGCTCAGGAGTACCGATGAGGAGGTGACGCCGTAGGCCATGCCGATGGCGCCGTCGATCATTTGCGCGGCGAAGCCGACGGCGACGTACAACAACAAGTCTTCCCACATCGGATCAGTTCACTCGCTTCCCGGCGCTGTCCGCGATAGCGGACATGCAATTCAAGCCTTTAGGGCGAGGTTCAGCACCTCGCCCTACAGCCGGCTTCAGTTTAGATGTCGATCTTCACGGCAATGCCGGCCGCGTGCAGCAGGAGTGCCGTTTCGTTGGCGCGGCGCTGGAACTCGCGCCGATCCGCTTCGCTGTCGCCGAGATCGCGGCAGAGACCGCGCTCGAGCAGCTCGCGGCTGAGCCGGAAGGCCGAGGCACTGTCGGATTCCCCGCGCGTCGCGGTGGTGATCACGCCGCCGGCGACGGATGCGCCGGTGAGTGCATCGACGATGAGGAAGATGCCGGTGCCCTGGTTCTCGGAGAACGGATCGACGGCAACGGGGCGTCCCAGAGTGATGGCGGCCATCGCGATGTCGTTGACGCCGCACTTGTCGGACGGCTGCGCCGCTAGCGTCTCGAGATCGAGCAGCGACTTGATCTCGATCGAGGAGATTGGCGAGAGGTCCGTCGACGTACGCAGGAAGTATCCGTTGCCGGGATCGAACGGGGTGTCCCACAGCCAGACAATGCGCGCGTCGAGGTGCGCGGCAACGGTCGGCTTGTTGTCCGTCGCTGACAGAATGGCGCCGCGCGCAACGTCGATGTCGGTGTCGAGCTGCAGCGCGACGGCCTGGCCCTGCTTGGCGATCTCGAGATCGCGATCCATCGTGGCAATGCGCAAGACGTTTGCGCTCTGGCCACTGAGGACGTCGGTCACGCGGTCGCCGACGCTGATGCAGCCGGACGCGACGGTGCCTGCGAGGCCGCGGAAGTCGACGCCATCGCGCAGCACGGTCTGCACCGGGAAGCGGAAGGCGCCGCGGGCGGAGGTGTCGCGCGAAGGGATGCGCTCCAGGTGTTCGAGCAGGTGAGGCCCGGTGTACCAGGGCATGTGCTCGGACTTGCGGGCGACGTTGTCGCCGCCGACAGCCGAGACGGGGATCGCGATCGCTTCACGGAAGCCGAAACGCAGCGTCAGCTCGCGGAAGTCGTTCTCGATGGCGCGGAACTTCTCCTGCGACCAGT
>CALRVN010000080.1:0-12097 GCA_943371625.1 Hyphomicrobium sp. CS1GBMeth3 | reverse complement strand
GTCATGCCCGAGGTGATCACCGGCCTGTCGCTGCTGTTGCTCTTCGTCGCCATCGGCTTCGACCGCGGCTTCTGGACCATCACCATCGCCCACGTCACCTTCTCGATGTGCTATGCCGCCGTCGTCGTGCAGGCGCGCCTGTTCGACTTCGACAAGTCGGTCGAGGAAGCCGCCATGGACCTGGGCGCCACGCCGGTGCGAACGTTCTTCCAGGTGACGCTCCCTATCATCGCACCGTCCGTGGTCTCCGCCTGGCTGCTCTCGTTCACGCTTTCCCTCGACGACCTCGTGATCGCCAGCTTCACCACCGGCCCGGGCGCCACGACGCTGCCGATGAAGATCTACAGCCAGGTCCGCCTCGGCGTAACGCCGGAGATCAATGCCATATCGACCATCCTCGTTGGTATCGTCACTGTTGGCGTGCTCGCCGCTTCCTATATGACGAGGATGCAGGCGAAGCGTGAGGACCGCGAGCGACGCGCGGCGGTGACCTAACTAATAAGAACTAAGAGCCAAGGTGCATACGGGCCCGCGCCGGCCGGTGCGGAGCCGTAGGTCACAGGAGCAATAATGTCCCCCGATAAGGCCGAGACCTATTACGCGGCATCGGCGAACGACCCCACGCGCTACCCCAAGCTCGTCGGCCCCGCGCGCGCGGACGTCTGTGTCGTCGGCGGCGGCCTGTCTGGCATCGCGACGGCGTTGACGCTCGCCGAGCGCGGCCATGACGTCGTGCTGCTGGAGGCCGGCCGTCTCGGAAACGCCGCCTCGGGCCGCAACGGCGGCCAGTTGATCGCCGGCATCAGCGGCGAGGGGACGATCAAGCGCCAGCTCGGCGATGCCGGCACGCGCCTGCTTGAGGACATTCGCTATCGCGGCATCGACATCATCGAGGAGCGCGTCCGCAAGTACGACATCGCTTGCGACCTGAAGCACGGATGGGTCGAGGCGGCCGTCCGCCCGAGTCATATGCGCGGCATCGAAGCCTATTACGCCGAGCGCGTCGCACTCGGAGACGGCGACCATCTCAGCCTCTTCAGTGCCGACGAGAGTGAGAGCATCGTCGGATCGAATCTCTACTGCGGCGGCATGATCGATCGTCGCAGCGGACATCTTCACCCGCTGAACCTGCTGCTCGGCCAGGCGCGCGCGGCAACGAAGCTCGGCGCCCGCATCTACGAGGATACGCCCGCACTCGAACTCACCGGCGGTCCGCGGCCGCGCGTGCTCACGCCTGCCGGCAGCGTCGAGGCGAAGACCATCGTTCTCGCCGGCAACACGGACCACAAGTTCACCCGCGGCCCGTTGCTCGGCGTACAACTCGCGACCGGTAGCTACATCGTCGCCACCGAGCCGCTCGACGAAGCGCTCGCTAAGGAGATCAATCCGCACGACTACGCCATCGCCGACAGCAACATCGTCGTCGACTACTACCGCATGTCGGCGGATAGGCGCGTGCTCTTCGGCGGGCGATGCAACTATTCCAACCGCGATCCGAAGGACCTTGTCGCCACGATGCGGCCCCGCCTGGCGAACGTGTATCCAAAGCTCAAGGACGTGCGGATCGACTACGCCTGGGGCGGACGGCTCGGACTGACGATCAACCGCGCGCCCGCGCTCGGCATGCTGGAGCCGAACGTCTACTACATGGAAGGCTATGTCGGGCAGGGCGTCGGCACGGCCCATATCATGGGCGAGATCGTGTCTGATGCCATCGACGGGCGCCCCGACAAGTTCGATCTCTTCACGCGCATCCGCCACGTGCATTTGCCGGTAGGCGAGTGGGCGGGTAATCAGATCCTCGCGCTCGGTATGCTCTACTACCGCATGCGCGACCTTCTTTAGATCAAGCGACGGCTTCCGAGAGGCTCTTGGCGAACAGATCCATGCCCTCGCGCACGATTTCGTCGCTCGCCGTCAGCGGCGCCAGGAACCGGATGACGTTGCCGTAGGTGCCGCACGCGAGCAAGATCAACCCATTCGCGTTGGCAGCCTTCAACAGCTGTTGCGTCAGCGCCGCGTCCGGCTCGTCGGGATTGCCGTCCTTCACCAACTCAATCGCACACATGGCGCCGATCCCGCGCACGTCTCCGATGCACTTGAAGTTGGATTTCTCCTTCAGCTCGCTGCAGCGATCGAGAATGATGCGGCCAATCGCGTTCGCGCGCGCGCACAGCCCTTCTTCCTCGATGACGTCGAGAACCGCATGCGCCGCCGCGCAGGCGACGGGATTGCCCGCGTACGTGCCGCCAAGCCCGCCCGGCTGCGACGCGTCCATCACATCGGCACGGCCGACGATCGCCGACAGCGGAAAGCCACCGGCTAGGCCCTTCGCCAGCGTCACGACGTCTGCCTGCACGCCCGTGTGGTCGAGCGCGAACATCTTGCCGGTGCGTGCAAAGCCGGTCTGGATCTCATCCGCGATCAGCAGGATGCCGTGCTCGTCGCACAGCGACCGCAGCGCGCGCAAGAACTCCGTCGGTGCCAGGTAGAACCCGCCTTCGCCCTGCACCGGCTCGATGATGATCGCGGCGATATTCGACGGATCGGCGGTATACTTGAACAGTGCTTTGAGGTCCGCGAGGCTCTCTTCGACGCTGAGGCCGTGATAGGTATTGGGGAAGGCGACGTTATAGACGTCCGATGGGAACGGCCCGAAGCCCTTCTTGTACGGCACGACCTTGCCGGTCAGCGCCATGCCCATCAGTGTGCGGCCGTGGAAGCCGCCGCTAAACGAGATGATGCCCGGACGGCCGGTGTAGGCGCGAGCGACCTTCACCGCGTTCTCGACCGCCTCGGCGCCCGTCGACAGCAGCAGCGTCTTCGCCGGCTTCGGCACGGGCGCGATCTCGTTCAGCCGCTCCGCAAGCCGCACATACGTCTCGTACGGCGTCACCTGAAAGCAGACGTGCGAGAACGCTTTGAGCTGTTCCTCGACCGCACCGATCACCTTCGGATGCTGATGCCCGGTGTTCACGACGGCGATGCCTGCTCCGAAGTCGATGTAGCGTCGTTCGCTCTCGTCCCACAGCTCGGCGTTCTTGGCCCGCTTGGGGTAGATCGTCGTGACGTTCGATACGCCGCGGGCGACGGCGCGCGCCCGGCGCTCATGCAACTCTGCTGAAGTCGGCATCTCGGCACCCTGTAATCTTGTGCGCGCGGATCAGCGCAGCGTGATCGATACCGACTTTAGGTCGGCGTACTTGTGCAGCGCGTGCAGTGAGCGATCGCGACCGAAGCCCGACTGCTTGAAGCCGCCGAACGGCATCGTGATGTCGCAGGAGTCCCAGCCGTTGACCCATACAAGGCCCGCGCGGATGTCGCGTGCCGCGCGGTGAGCGAGGCTCACGTCGCGCGTCCACAGACCCGCGGCGAGGCCATAGACCGTAGAGTTGGCCAGCTTGAATGCTTCGTCGGCGCCAGCGAACTCCGTGATCGCCAACACTGGTCCAAAGACTTCCTCGCGTGCGATCTTCGCGTCCGGCCCGACGTCGTCGAACACCGTCGGCTCGATGTAGAAGCCCCCCGTATCGGCGAGCGCGCGCTTGCCGCCGAGCCGCAGCGTGGCGCCATCCTGTCCCGCGCCGTCGATATAGCGAAGCACAGTCTTCATCTGGTCTTCAGAGACCAAGGCGCCGAAGTTCGTCTTCGGCTCCAGTGGATCCCCCGGCACGATCTCAGCTGCACGCTTCAGCACCTGCTCCAGGAAGGCATCCTTGATGCCTTCCTGGACGAGCAGCCGCGAGGCGGCCGTGCACACCTCCCCCTGATTGTAGAAAATGCCCCAGGCAGCATGCGTCGCCGCTTCGTCGAGGGCAGGGCAGTCCGCGAAAATGATCTGCGGGGACTTGCCGCCGAGTTCCAGGCTCACGCGTTTTAGATTGCTCTGTCCGGAATACTGCATCAGCAGCCGGCCGACCGCTCCAGACCCCGTGAACGCGATCATGTCGACGTCCATGTGCAACGCGAGTGCCTTCCCGGCGGACTCGCCCAGGCCCGGCACCACGTTGAGCACCCCCGCGGGAAGCCCCGCTTCGAGCGCCAGCTCGCCGAGCTTCAGCGCCGTCATCGGCGACTGCTCGGCCGGCTTCAGCACCATGGAGTTGCCCATGGCGAGTGCCGGCGCAACCTTCCACATCGCCATCATCAGCGGGAAGTTCCACGGCACGATGGCGCCGATCACGCCCAGCGGCTCGTGCACCGCGTAGGAGAACCGATCCGGCGCCTGCGGGCCGACCTCGCCGTAGACCTTATCGAGCGCTTCCGCATAGTAGCGCAGCGTGCGAATCGTGCTCGGGATGTCGCCGTTGAGCGCGTCGCTGATCGGCTTGCCGACGTCGAGGCTTTCCAGCAGTGCGAGCGTCTCGGCGTCGCGTTCCATCAGGTCCGCGAGCTTGAACAGAATGCGCTTCTTCTCGCGGTAATGCAGGTTGCGCCAGCGGCCGTCCTCGAACGCAGCGCGCGCCGAGGCGACCGCAGAATCGATATCCGCCGCTTCGCACGCGGCAACTTGGTTGAGCACCACGCCGTTGCGCGGCGTGACGTTGGGAAACGTCTTGCCCGACAGGGCAGGGCGCTTCGCCCCGTCGATGATGGCGAGTCCGGGCAGCTCGATGCTGCCGGCGAGATTCTCGAAATGCTGAAGCGAGGTCATGGGATCCTCACGCGACGCGCGCGTACCAGAGATGATCGAGTGGCGTCACCAGTCGCTCGAAGTTCCGCCGCTCGGTTTGCTTCAAGCGGGCATAGACGTCCTGGAAGTGAGCGCCGAATGCCTGCCGTACGAAGTCCGATTTTTCGAAGCGCTCCAGCGCGCTGTTCCAGTTCGTCGGCAGGGACGGCGCCGCAACCTCTTCCGAGTTGCCTTCGACCGCCGGCCCCGGATCGATCTTGTTGGTCACCCCGTACTCGATGCCGGCGAGAATGCCCGCGAGCACGAGGTAGGGGTTGGCATCGGCGCCGGCCACGCGGTGCTCGACCCGCATCGCCTCGGCGCTGCAATGCGGGATGCGCAGCGCAACAGTACGGTTGTTGTAGCCCCAGTGCGCCGCCATCGAGACGTAGGAGCGAGGAACGTAGCGCCGGTATGCGTTTGCCGTCTGCGCCCAGAAGGCCATGAGGTCGGGCATCGTGTCGCGCAACCCGCCCAGCGCGTTGCGGAACAATCCCGAGATCGGATCGCCGGCGAAGAGGTTCTTTCCACGCTCGTCGCAAACGCTCACGTGCACGTGCATGCCCGAGCCGGCCCAGTCGTGATTTGGCTTCGCCATGAACGTCGCGTCGAGGCCGTGCGCCTTCGCAGCGGCCTTTACCGCGCGCTTGAGCAGCAACGCATCGAGCGCAGCCGCAACGACGTCTTCCCGATGCTTGAGGTTGATCTCGAACTGGCCCGGACCGGACTCCTGGATGACGGCGTCCACAGGCAGTCCTTGCACTGCCGCGATGTTGTAGATGTCGTCGATCAATGGCCGGAGTTCGTCCATGTCGTCGAACCCGAACGTCATCGGACGATCGGGATCGTCGCAAACGCCGTTGGGCAGCGCGAGCGAGAACGCGCCGTCTGCTGCCGGCTTGGTCAGGTAGAATTCGAGTTCGACCGCAGCGACGGGCTTCAGGCCCAACGCGCTCATCCGCGCAACCTGCTTTTGCAGCACCGTGCGCGGATCGAGATCGTCCGAACCCTCGATCGCCATCACCGCCTGGGCCTGCCGTCCGTCACCGACGGGAATAGGCGCCAGCGTACCCGCAAGAATCCGGCACGGCAGATCCGGGTCGCCCGTCTCCCACAGCCGGCCCGTCTCCTCGACGCAGTTCCCGAGCGGGTCCATGATGAACACCGACCCCGGCATCATCAGTCCGCTCTTGGCGACACCCATGAGATCGTCGCGGCGGATACGCTTGCCGCGTGCAATGCCGTTGAGGTCGAAAATCAGGATGTCGATCCAGGCGACATCCGGATGGGCGGTGAGAAAATTGAGCGCTTCCGCTTCCGTGAGGTGAGTGTTCGTCATGGCGCGATGCCTCTTGCAGCCGCGCCGAACCGCTTGAACAGCAGCACCGAGACGGGATTGGATTTTGCCTGCCACTCCGGGTGCCACTGCACGCCGAGGCAGAATGCGTCATCGTGCGGGCCGCGAACGGCTTCGATCAGGCCGTCCTCGGCGAACCCTTCGGCCGTGAGGCCATCGGCGAGCCGAGCGATGCCCTGGCCGTGCAGCGAGTTGACGATGATGTCGTCGGCGCCGACCCACTCACGCAGCCGCCCGCGCAGCGAGATGTGATGCGCCGGTCCATAGCGCTCCTCGATCGTCTTGTCGGTCGGATCGCGGTGATCACGGTGTCCATCGACGCTGTGCACTGCCTGATAAAGGCTGCCACCCAGCGCGACGTTTATTTCTTGGAAGCCGCGGCAAATAGCGAAAACTGGGATCTTGCGCCCGACCGCCTCGCGGATCAGCGGCAACGTCAGCGCATCGCGCAGCGGATCGAGCGAATCCGGCAGCACCGGCGGCTCGCTGGAGTAATGTTCCGGCGCGACGTTCGAAGGACTGCCCGGCAGCAGGATCGCATCCGCGATGTCGAGCACGGCGCCGATGTCGGCCATGCTCGGCCCGAGCGGCGCGATGAGTGGCTGCAACTCGGCGATCTCCGCCACCGCGGCCGAATACTTGCGCCCGACCGCATCGAACGGATGACCGTCGATGTGCTTCGTGCACGCAGGTATGGCGACGATAGGCCGTGTCACGCAGCAACCTCGGCGGCAACGTCCTTCAGTGTCAGATCGAGACAGCGCCCGATGACGCGCTCGGCCTCCGCGAATTGCTCCTCGCCCCAGATCAGCGGCGGCGCGCAGACCATCGTGTCGTAGACGGCGCGCATGATGAAGCCTTCGCGGAAGAAGTGGTCACGGCAGATGAGGCCGACGCGTCCTGGCTGATCGAAGCGGCGACGCGTGCGTTTGTCGGCGACGAGCTCGATGGCACCCAGCAGGCCGACTGACCGAACTTCACCCACCAGCGGGTGGTCTTTGAACTTCGCCAGCATGCGGGCAAGGGCAGGGGCCGCAAAGTCAGTAACGCGCGGCAGCAGCTCTTCGCGCTCGATGATCTCGAGGTTCTTCAGCGCGACGGCGCACGCGACCGGATGACCCGAGAATGTGTAGCCGTGATGGAAGTCGTCGTCGTGGTTCATCAGCGCATCGACGATCTTGTCGTGCACGATGATGCCCGACAGCGGGATGTAGCCGCTCGTCACCGCCTTCGCGAACGTGATGATGTCCGGACGGATGCCGTAATATTCCGAAGCGAACCACGTCCCGAGGCGCCCGAAGCCGGTGATCACCTCGTCGGCCAGCAGCAACACGCCGTACTTGTCGATGATGCGCTGCACCTCCGGCCAATAGCTCTCGGGCGGAATCTTGACGCCGCCGGCGCCCTGCACCGGCTCGGCTGCGAAGGCCGCGACGTTCTCAGGTCCCGCTGCCAGGATCTCGTCCTCGATCGCACGCGCAGCGCGCAGCCCGAACGCCTGCAGATCCTCGCCGTCCTTGCCTTCGCCGTACCAGTAGGGATCCATGGCGTGGCGGAAGCCTTCGTAGCGCGGATAGCTGTGCGCGTGCACATGGCTCATGCCGCCCATCGAGCCCGCCGCGATCGTCGAGCCGTGATAGGCATTCTTGCGCGAGATGATGACGCGCCGCTTCGGTTCGCCCTTCAGCACCCAGTAATGGCGGATGAGGCGGATCGCGGTGTCGTTCGCCTCCGACCCTGACGAGCCGTAGAACACCTGATTGAGGCCTTCGGGCGCGATCTCCGCCAGCTTGCGCGACAGCTCGACGACCGGGGGGTGCGTCGTGCGGAAGAAGGTATTGTAGAACGGCAGCTCGAGCATCTGCGCGTAAGCCGCGTCGGCGAGCTCGCGGCGGCCGTGTCCGATGGCTGCGGTCCACAGCCCCGACATGCCGTCGAGAATGCGGTTGCCTTCGCTGTCGAAAATGTATGGACCCTCGGCGCGGACGATGACGCGCGTCTGTCCCGACCTCAACGACTTGTGGTCGGTGAATGGATGCAGGTGATGGAGTGCGTCGAGTTCGCGCCAGTGCTTCGTTTGATTGTGACCGGTCACGTCCCCACCTCAACTCGAGCAAGTCTCAAGACTGAGCCTTCCAACCCAACGGCGATCCGCAACTTGCGGAAATCAGCCCTTGCAGCGGGCGCATCGCGCGGGTTATGGCTACAGCGCAGACCTTATGGGCTACGGTGTAGAATTGTCAAGGGTGGCAACCGGCCAGACGAGAGCGGGCCAAACCCGTAAGAAGGGCGCCACGGCTGCGCGCCCCGGCACGCGCGGCCGCGTCGACCGTAGCACCATTCTCGAGGCAGCATTCGAGCTGTTCGCACGCGAAGGTGACGACGGCTTTTCCCTGCGCAAGCTCGGACTGAGCGTCGGCGTCGATCCGATGACCGTGCTGCATCACTTCCGCTCGCGCGAGGAACTGCTGCGCGAGATTGCCGATCACGCATTGGCGACCGTCAACCAGCCGCTTCCCACGGAAGACTGGCGCTTCGATCTCAAGGCCGTGGCCCGCGCCTATCGCGATCTCGCGCGTAAGCACCCACGCGTATTCCGGCTGCACTTCCGCTTTCACGCCACCGGGCCTATCGACCACGCATCGAGCGAGGTCGTGTACCGCGCGATGAGGCGCGCCGGATTGTCGGATCACGATGCGGCGGGCATGGGCCTCGCCTATTACGCGTTTGTTTTAGGATTCGCCGTATCCGAAGCCGAAGGTCTGTTGGCGCCGATCGGCGGTGAGGTCGAGGCCGAGCTAAGCGCACTCGACCCGCTTGGCTACCCCGCAACTCGCGCCCTGATACCAGCGTTCAAGGCGCTCGACCCCGATGCCGCATTCGACGCCGCAATCGATGCGTTCATTTCAGGCGTCGCTCAGCGCACCAGCTGAACAATGTCCTCTATCGTTTGAAAATCGGCCCTGCGGAACATGGCTGCTCCCGAGACGTTGGTTTCTCAGGGAACATCAAAGCGCGGGGCTGTCTCATGGGCTCTAGAAACCCAACCGGAGCATATGCTGCGCGTGGCATCGCATGGATGCTTCGGGCGCACCATGACGGCCTGATACGCGAACCGCTGCCGGAAAAGTGGCTCGAGCTGATGAACTGCGTCGATGACAAAGAGAGGGCGCGTCTCAAGTCCGAACTGAGCATGCCCGAAAGCGATCGTGGACCCACGCTGAAATGCTAGCGCCGCCTTGCGCCTAACACGCGCTTCCGTAGTGAATATCCATACGGGTATTCCGCCCATCGGCCATGCCGCCGTCACCGTTTCCGGTTAGACGGCGCACGGCATCTCGGGCGGACGCAACATGCGGCGACTGTCTTTTATCCTCCTGCTTGCTGGAGTTGGCGCCAGCGCTTTCATTGCGCCCGTCGGCGCGCAGGTAACTGGCCAGCCGAGTAATACGCGCGAGGACATGTATCGCGCGTGGCAGAAGGCAACCGATACCGAGGAAAAGATCGCGCGCGGCGAGGAAGTGCTCGCGCCTGGTCCGAACACCCTCGCGCCCAGCATCGTCGCCGAGATATCCAGCAACCTCGGCAGCATCTTCGTCACCCGTGCACGCGGTGTTCATGCTGACAATCTCGAGAAGGGCATCGAGCACCTCAAAGCTGCCTTGTCGATCTGGACGCGCGAAGCGGACGCTGTTCCGTGGGCGTCGGCTCACAACGATCTCGGCGTAGCCTACTGGCAGCGTGTGCGTGGCGCGCGCGCCGACAATCAGGAAAGCGCCATTGCGCATTTCGAGGCGGCGCAGACGGTCTTCTCTCGCGAGGCCTATCCGGAACGGTGGGCCCAGCTCGGGAATAACCTCGCCATCGTTTACTGGAATCGAATCAACGGCGACGAAGGGGACAACCTGGAGCAATCGATAGCGCGCTTCGAAGACGCGCTATCGGTGATGACGCGCGAAGCCAATCCGCTGCAATGGGCAGCCGCCCAGAACAACCTCGCCAATGCCTTCGGCCGCAGGGTGAGCGGTGATCCGGCCGAGAACCGCGAGATGGCGATCAAGCACCTCGAAGCGGCGCTGACCGTATTCTCTCGCGACAATTCACCAAAGCAGTGGGCTGAAGCGCAGAACAACCTGGGCGTCGCCTATCAGGCTCGAAAAAGCGGCGAGGCTGAGACGAACCGCGAGCAGGCGATTGCAGCGTTCGATGCCGCGCTCACTATTTTCAGCCGCGACGGCACGCCTCAGGACTGGGCTCAGGCCAAGCAAAACCTCGGACAGGCGTACGCAAGTCGACGGCTAGGTAACCGCGCCGACAACCGACAAAAAGCCATTGCAAACTTCGAGGCCGCCCTCACCATCTTCACACGCGACGCCGCGCCGCCCGACCATCTCCGGACGTCGCGCCTACTCGGTCACGTATTGCTAGAAACCGGAGATTGGGCGCGTGCAGCCCCGGTGCATGCCAGCGCGCGGCAGGCCTTTTCGCTGCTATTTGGACAGGACGTATCGGACGCCGACCGCCGCGCGCTCATCGCCGAGGCTGGTCCCTTATTTGCCGAGGCCGCCTTCGGCGCCATCCAGCGCGGCGAGACAGCGTTGGCGTTCGAAATCGCCGATGAGGGCCGCGCACGGCTGTTGTCGGTCGCGCTCAAGCTGCAGGCGCGCGACCTCCCGGCCGATCGCCGGCGTCAACCGGAAGAGTTGCATGCCGATTTGCGTCGAGCGCAGGAAGCGGCCGATACGACTTTCGGAACCGAGCGCGCTGCTGCCATCGACAAACTGGCCTCGGCGCGACGCGATCTTTACGCGCTGGTCGATGCGAACCCAGGCAACGCTGTCTCCGCGCTCAGCGAGGCCCGACGCCTCGCAGCCAGCGGCGCAGCGGTGGTCATGCCGGTCGTCACCGACCTCGGTGGGAAGCTTCTGGTGGTGACCGGTGGCCGGCCCGGCTCCGACCTTGCCGTCGTCCACGTGCCGAACCTTACGTCGCAGAACTTGGCGTCTCTCTTAGTCGGTAGCGGACACGACGATCATGGCTGGATCGGCGCCTACTTCGCCAACTACGTGCCGATGGACGAAAGCGATAGCCGCTGGATCCAATGGCTGAGCGCCATCGACCAACTGGGCCCTAAATTATGGGAACTCTTCGGCGCCAAGCTCGATGAGGTTCTGAACGCGCGAGGGGTGAAGCCAGGTGCACGGCTCGTCTGGCTGCCGCCCGGATGGCTCGGCATTCTGCCGTTGGGCCTGACCCAAGATCCATCGAGTGGCCGCCGATACGCCGACAGCTACGAGATCGTCTACGCGCCGAGCCTTAAGGCGCTTGCAGCAACGACCGATGCGAGCGCGAAAACGCGTCACGCGACGCTGGCCGCCGCCGTGAATCCGACCGGAGATCTTCCTGGTACCGAGCGCGAAGGCGCACTTGTCGCCTCGTACTTCCCGCCTCCCGACCGCGCCGTGCTCCAAGGGCCCGCAGCCACGGCCGGCGCCGTGCTCGCCGCTCTCAAGGGCAGGACGCATTGGCACTTTGCCTCGCACGGAAGCTTTTCGTGGCTCGATGCGCGCAACTCCGCACTCATCATGCACGACGCGGAGCGGCTGACGGTCGGGCGCCTGCTCGACACGACGGGACTCGGACATCCGCGTCTTGTCGTGCTCTCAGCGTGCGAGACGGGCGTCAGCGACATCCGCACTAGCCCCGACGAATTTATCGGCCTGCCAGGCACGTTCACCGCCCTCGGCGCAACAGGCGTCGTCGGCACGCTCTGGCCAGTCTCCGATGCAGCGACGGCGCTGCTTATCGCCAAGTTCTACGATCTGCACCTCGGCGGAGGCGTCGATCCTCCGACGGCGTTGCGGCAGGCGCAAAGCTGGCTGCGGCATGCAACCGAAGGCGAACTCAACGGCTACGCTGCGGTGGCGGCGCGGTCGGGCCGGCTCGCCGGACAGCATCTGGCGACCATTGAGCATGAGTTGCGTCCCAGATCTTTCGATAACTCCACCAGCGCACCCCGAAACGAAACCGGAGCGACGATCGGCCGGGGGAGAGCGCCCTTCGCCCAT
>CALRVN010000079.1:0-12099 GCA_943371625.1 Hyphomicrobium sp. CS1GBMeth3 | reverse complement strand
CAATGCGCTCTGGGTGCTGAACTCCGGCACCGGCCATATCGGTACCGTCGACCTGGATTCTGGCGCCTTCCAGCCACGCGCCTTCTGCCCTGGGTTCCTGCGCGGCCTCGCCTTCCACAACAATCACGCCATCGTTGGCCTCTCGCTGCCGCGCAACGGCACGTTCGCCGGCCTCGAGCTCGACGCCGAGCTGAAGCGCAGGGACGGGGAGCCCTGGTGCGGCGTGCAAATCGTCAACCTTGGCTCAGGCGACATCGTCGAATGGATCAAGCTCGAAGGCGGCGTGACGGAGCTGTTCGATGTTTCCGCAATCCCCGGCGTGCGCCAACCGACCGCGACCGGCTTCCTCAACGACGAAGTGCACAAGCTGATCACGATCGAAGGCTAACCGCCTGACACCGCGCAAATCGCTCAGCGCTCGCGGAAAGCCTTGTCCACTTGATCTTTCAGCGGCTTCACAAGATACGAGAGCACGGTCCTGTCGGCGGTGCGTATCTGCACGTCTGCCGGCATGCCAGGCAGCAACTTGTGCTCACCGAGCCGCTTCAACTCCTCTTCCGGCAACCTCACGCGCGCCAGGAAGTAGCTCTCGCCGGTGGTCGGGTCACGCGATAGATCGCCGGATACACCAGTGACGGTACCATTAAGCTCCGGCGTTGTGCGCTGATCGAACGCCGCCAAGCGGATCACCGCCGGCTGCTGCGGGTGAACCTGATCGATATCGCGCGGCGAAATGCGAGCCTCGATAACGAGCTTGTCGTCCTTCGGCACGATATACATGATCGGCTCACCGGGCGTCACCACTCCGCCCACAGTGTGCGTGGCAAGCTGCAACACCTCACCCGCCTGCGGCGCGCGAATTTCAACCCGCTTCAGCAAATCCTGCGCCGCGATGCGCCGCTCCTCGAGCTCGGACTGTTTCGACTCGATCTGTCGCAGCTCATCGACGACCTCCGATTTGAACTGCTGCTGGGTGCCGAGAATCTTGAGCCGCACTTCGGAGATCATCCCTTCGGCCTTCGCCACCGTAGCGACCAGCTGCCCACGCTCACCCTGCAGCCGAGCAGCCTCGCGACGCAGGGCCGTCAGCCGGTTGGTCGTGACCAGCTGCTTGCTCTGCAGACTTTTCAGCCCTTCGAGCTCCTTGTTGATCAGCGTTATCTCTTCGGTCTTGGCCGAGATCTGCGCGTTGACGCCGACCACTTCTTTCTCGAACTGAGAAATGCGCTCCTGCAGCTGCTCGATCTGCTTCAGCATGGATTCGCGCCGGCTGCGGAACAGGAGCCGCTCGCCATTGACGATCCGCGCCACGTTCGGCTCGTGCATCCGTCCCTTGAGCATCTCCGGGATTGGAACCTCGGCTGCCTCGTCTCGCTCGGCGCCCAGACGCGCAGCGCGCATCTCCATCTCGTCGAGCATCTTGGTCACGACCTGCAGGTTCGCCCGCGTCACCGTATCGTCGAGCCGGAGAAGCAGCTGGTTGGCTTCAACCTCGTCGCCTTCGTGCACGTAGAGGTTGGAGACGACGCCGCCCGTCGGGTGCTGCACCTTCTTGACGCTGGATTCGACGATAACGTTGCCGTGCGTGACGATCGCCCCCGCGATCTCCGTCATTGCCGACCACGCGGCCATGCCGCCTAGAAGAAAGACACTGGTGAGGAAGCCGGCCAGGATGTAGCGCCCGACGTGGGCGGGATGGTCAGCGGCTTCCATGTCGATGACTGCCATGACTACTGAGCCACTCTTTCTGGAACCACCTTCAAGTGCGGTGCGAGGTTAGCTTCCTGGCGCGCTGCCACTTCAGCCGGCGGCTGCTTGATCAGCTGGTTGAGGACCTCCTGCTTCGGCCCGAAGGCGGCGACGTGCCCATCCGATATCACCATGACCTTGTCGACCGCCGTCAGCGCCGACGCCCGGTGCGCGATGACGATCACGATGCCGCCGCGCAGCCGCACGGACATGATCGCCCGGGTCAGGCAGCCGTCGCCTTTCGCATCGAGGTTCGAGTTCGGCTCGTCGAGCACGACGAGGAACGGATTGCCGTACATGGCGCGTGCCAGCGCGATGCGCTGCCGCTGCCCTGCAGAAAGTATCGAGCCGCTTTCGCCGATCTCGGTCTGATAACCCTTCTCCAGCCCAGCGATCATCTCGTGCACACCGGCCACCATCGCCGCGGCAATGATGGCGGCGTCGGTCGCCTCGGCGTCGAAGCGGGAGATGTTCTCCGCGATCGTGCCGCTGAACAGCTCGATATCCTGCGGCAGGTAGCCGATATAGCTTCCCAGCTGCTCCGGCGCCCATTGATCGAGCGCCGCACCGTCCAGCCGCACCGCGTGCTCCGATCCCTTGGCCGCGCTCCATGCTCCACCGTGGGAGGTGTCACAGGAGGAGTCGGCTCGCAAGGAGGCGACGTGTCGACCGGCGGCGGAGGAGGATTGTCCGTCGGCGGGGTTACGGGAGGAGTCGGCTCGCAAGGAGGCGACGTGTCGACCGGTGGCGGAGGAGGATTATCCGTCGGTGGAGTCACCGGAGGCGTCGGCTCGGTAGGAGGCGACGTGTCAACCGGTGGCGAAGGAGGATTGTCCGTCGGCGGCGTCACCGGAGGCGTCGGCTCGGTAGGAGGCGACGTGTCGACCGGCGGTGGAGGAGGGTTGTCCGTCGGCGGGAGTCGGGGTTCCGGGGTAGGCGGCGGAGCCGTATCGACCGGCGGAGCGGGGGGAGTAGGCGTTGGAGTGGGTGTCGGCGTGGGCGCCGGTGTGTGGTTATTGCCATGCGAAGATGACTTCGGCGTCGGGTAGCAAAATGCTGTGTAGCCCATGTCGCGCAACTCCCATTCCTGGCCCTTATTCGGGCCTTCCCATTTCCTCATCCGCCTCGGCGCATTGTTGATTTTGCTGACCGCCGGGCACGCCGCGGTATCGGGCCGCGATCTGTGGTGCACCATTATTCAGTACACGTTGGAACAATACGGCGAATGCAGACGTTGCGTACACGGACTAACGTCTAGTTCTGAGGACTCGTTTAAAGTTCGGAAAACGCATTGCGTAAGGTTGGCGACAAAACTGCGCACCCCGAAAGTACAAAGCCGCCGCCGGCATTGCGCTGGCAGCGGCTTTCTCATGTGAGAAGATAAAATTCGTATCGAGCGATTAAGCAGAGATTTCCTGCGTTTCTACGTGCCGCAGCCGCGATCTCACTTCAACGGCACTGCATCGCGGTGGCCCATGTCGAACTTATAAGCGACGCCGAGGCGTAAGCTGTGGATCTGGTTGTCGAGGTCGAAGCTGTAGTTGCAGGGGACGCCGGCGCAGATGAAGTTCTCATCCACAACGCTGCGATTTCCATAGTCGGTGAAGCGGTAATCGAGGTTGAGGAACCAGCCCGAATGGAGCTGATGGTCGACGCCCGCCCCCAGGAAGTAGCCGCTGAGATCGTTCTCCTCCACACCGAAATTGTCCACAATGCCGGGGAGATCGGGATCCGTGAACGTGAAGCGCGAATGCGAATAGCCCGCCGACACGTAGAAGAGCGTGCTGCTGCCCCCAACGAAACCGACGCGCCCGCCGACCGACCAGACATTGTCGACGTCCAGCGTGAATGTATCTGTGCCGATGTTGGGATCGAACAGGACGCCGCTTCCGTCGTGCTGCCCGAAGGCATAGTCGCCGAACACGCCGATGACGAAGTTGCTCCCCACCTCGTGGTCGTAACCGATGGTCACGATCCCCTGCACGCCATCCGGTGAAACGTTATCACTCGTCGACCCGGCCACCACATCGCCCGTCGTGAAGCTCGAACTCGAGTCGAATCGGCCGAAATTGTAGCCAAGGGCGGCGCGCCCATAGACACCGGTCCAATTCACGTCGCAGCACGCGTCTACCGGGTGCGCAACTGAGTATCCATCGGCGAGAGCGGGAGAGAATAGCGCGAGCGCGCCGCTCGCCATCAGCATGATTCTCGGTCGCATCGGTTCCTCATGGTTGAGCGCGTGATCCGCGCTTGCACAATTTGACGCGGCTGCGTGCTAACTCCCCGGCATCAAGGTGTGATTCGTCCACAGCGTCGACGGTTGTCCACATGATACGCACACAAATCATCCGTAAACGGCGCATAGTTGCCACACCCGGGCGGCGACCTTGCGGTGCAGCGAGCAGCGCAAACCGCCGCCGATCCGCGGCCTTCGCACCTGCGCAAACCAATCCTCTGTCGGACACAGAATTGGCCGCCACCATCGATCAGACGCGTCGATTGGCCCGGCTTTCTGCAATTGCGTTGAATGCCTTTGAGAACCGGCTAACACTGGACGTGTTGTGTTCGGCCGTTGGACCGGACACCGCGTGAGTAAGGCACCAACCCGCTGAGCTGGAATTTGCTCCAGCCCCCGACGGCGGACCGTGTTTTTGAGAGGTCGATTGCTTCAGAGCTTGCCTCAACTTCAGAGGACCATCCCTTGTGAGGACACCATGCGAAAGGTTATTGCAGTCAGCCGCGTTGACGACGTCAAGCAAACGGACCGTTGCACATTCGATTTCCTGATCCAGATCGACGGCGACGAGTCTGTGGTTCTACGCATCAACGTCGACCAGCTCGAAGAGCTCGTCGGCCGCATCGCCGATGACATTCAAATGCCCGGCAATCCATTTTGGGATCGGTCGCTGCTCGCCGCAGACGACAGTTTTACGCCGCCGCGAAAATCGAAGCGCCGAGACCGCACCTCGCGACACAACTGAAGCACCCGGACTGACCGCGCCCGCGCTAAGGCCCGCGCCCGCTCATAGCAGGCTGCGGAGCCACTGGTTCGCCGGATCGGCGTCGTGCTTTTCGTGCCATACCATCTTCATCGTGAAACGCGGGCTGTCGAATGGCAACGGCCAAACGTTGCACAGAGCCTGAACCTCGGGTCGTTGGGCAAATCTCGACGGAACCGCGGCGACAAAATCGGTTGAGGCGATGATGGATGGCAACGTCGTGAAGCGGGTTACGTTGAGCGCCACCCGGCGTGTCAGTCCAAGTCTCTCGAGCGCCTTGTCAACAGGTCCGGTGTTGCCTTGTCCGGTCGGCGACACAAGCACGTGCTGAAGCCCGGCATATCCCTCCGCCGTGAGAGGCTGTCCCGTCTGCGGGTGTCCTGGTCTTGCGAGCATCAGAAAGTGCTCTTCGAAAATATCGCGCGATAGAAACGGGCCCTCAGGGGCCGATGCTCCAATGATCGCCAGATCGATCGTGGCGTCGATGAGGTGCGGTGGTGGAACCTTAACGCTGACGCGGCATCCGGGGGCTAGGCGATCGATGGCCGCGATGACCGGCGGCAGCACGAGCATCTCGGTCAGGTCATTGGCGCAGATCGTGAACTGGAGCTGTGCGGTGCGAGGATCGAAAACTGGTGCCGACAGCACGTTGACGGCCGCAGTGCAGAACTCCTTGAGCTGAGGTGCGATGCGCCTTGCGGCTGGGGTGAGCCGCATAGTCGAACCCTCACGGACAAGCAGGTCGTCACCGAAGACCTCTCTAGCGCGCGCCATGGCCTGGGATACGGAGGGCTGGGAGAGGTTCAATCGCTTCGCCGCTTGGGTCACGGAGAGCTCGCTGAGCACAACATCGACGATGACGAGCAGGTTGAGATCGAAGTTGCGCAAATTCATTTATGGCCCGCCAGCCTGGCAAATCGTTTAGTGGCCCCAAAGGGCGGTACAGTAATTCATTTCATGACGAAATCGTTGCACGGAGAGAACAGATCGCGATGTCGAGTTCAAGCCGTAGCTCGGCGGCTCCACGCTTGTCGATCGGTAGACGTCATAGGCCGCACCTATGGATGGATATAGCCAATATCGATTTGTGGTGGCGCTAGAGTCGCAACCAAAGTCTAGGAGCAACATTTGGTGTCGTTCGTGGAGCGCTGTCCCACGGGCGTAAGCGATTGTCCTCGCAGGTAAGTCCGCGGGGCAGGTCGACCATTGGTCTGACCAACGAGCGCGCGTAAGCGTTCCCATTCTCGCGTATTCCGTGTCTCCCCTCGCCTTTTCCCGGCCGGGATGCCTTCCGCGCTGCCTCATGCATGAACACGAACCAGCCGTCGTCAGCACGCCTCCATACACAGGGATCCCCAACATGTGCGCACGCTTTGGCCATTGCAAGCCGATCGTCCGCGTATGCGTTTTTTCATTTGTTGCAGTGCTCGGCGCGGCCTCGGGCGCAGTAGCTCAGACAACGATCATCAATAATCAGACTGTCACGGCTCCGCCGTTCGTCATCCCCGACAACGACAACCTCACGGTAGGTTCGACTGGCACCGCCGTCCTCAACATTCAGGAAGGCATCGTGGTGACGACCAGCGTCTCTATTCTCGGCGACGCAGCCGGCAGTAGCGGCACGGTCAACGTATCCGGGGCCGGCACGGAATGGATCACCACCGAAGATCTCACGATCGGCAATCAGGGGACCGGCACCCTGAATGTTACGGGGTTGGGTGCCGTCAGCTCTCAGACTGTCTATCTCGGTTACACGAATGACGGCCCGGCAATTGCGAATATCACCGGGGCCGGTGCTGAGTGGACCGTCGCAAACTCCCTGTATGTTGGCTACAGCGGCAACGCCACTCTCACGGCAAGCGGTGGCTCGACGCTGACGTTCGCCGACGTGTACATCGGCTATGCCGAAGACGGAAACGGCGTCGTCAACGTAACAACCGGCAGCACCGTCACCAGCGAGGACCTTTACCTCGGCTACTACGGCGACAACATGTCGGGCACGCTGAACCTATCCGGCGTTGGCACGCAGTGGGACGTTACTGGCTCCATCTACACCGTCTACGACTATGGCATCGGTATCATCAACGTCACCGCCGGTGCTGTCTTGACGGCGACCGGCGATCTCACACTTGGCAGCTACGGTCGCGAGCAAGACTATTCGACGATGACAGTCTCCGGCACGGGCTCGCAGGTCCAGATCACGGGCGATGCCACCGTAGGAGACGGTGCCGTAGCGACGCTCACCGTTGAGAACAATGGCAGCTTTTCCAGTGATGAGCTGACCGTCGGCGGCGGCGTCAACGGGACGATGATCGTCCGCAGCGGCGGCGACGTCATAAGCGGTAGCGCCACCATCGCGGACGGTGCCGACAGCGTCAGCTCTGCGACGGTGACCGGCGCCGGTTCGACCTGGACAAATACCGGCATGACGGTCGGCGCATTCGGCACGGGAACGATGTCGATCACCGCCGGCGGTGTTGTGACGAGCACGGGCACCAGCACGATCGCGTCCTCGGACGGGTCGCTCGGCACGGTGACGATCTCGGGCGTCGGCTCGCAGTGGACGACAGACGGTCTAACCGTCGGCGATGACGGCACGGGAACACTGAATGTTCTGAATGGCGCCCATCTCGAGCTTGGCAACAACACCATGTACGTCGGTGGCAGCGAGGGCGACGGCACGGTCAACCTGTCGGGCGGAGCCACCATCACCAGCGGCGACGTCTACCTCGGGTACTACGGTAGCACCCCCACCGGCACCGCAAACGTATCGGGCGCGGGCACCGTCTGGAACATGGGCTACCTCACCGTAGGCTACGAAGGCGGCGCCGGTGAGCTCAATATATCGAGCGGCGCGCAGGTGATCAGCTCGTCGGGTGCCACGTTCGGCTACTACGATGAAGGCGTTACCCGCGGCGACATTACAATCACCGGCGTCGGCTCTCTGCTCAGTATCGCCGGCGACCTCACGATCGGCTATTCGGCGGAATCGACCGTCGTCATCAGCAACGGCGGCAGGCTCGAGGTAGGTAGCTATTCGACCGTCTCGAGCGACGAAACTTCGCCTTCGTCCGTGACTGTGACAGGACAAGGCTCCGAGTGGACGTCGGACGGCCTTTACATCGGCTACTACGGCGAAGGCACGGTGAACATCACCAACGGCGCCATCGTCACATCTACCGATGACATCTACCTCGGCTACTACAATTACTCCTACACGCACGGCATCTTGAACATCTCCGGCTCTAACTCGGCGCTGACCGTCGACGGTGACGCGTACCTTTCCTACGAAGGACGCGCCGACCTGACGGTTAGCAACGGCGGCCTGTTCGATGTCACCGGCACCACCTACGTCGGCGAAGGCGAAGTGGCCAACGTCACGATCACCGGCTCCGGCTCGAAGTGGAACTCAGGCGACATTGAAATCGGCAACTACTCCAGCTCGAGCTATCCCAATGCTGAAGGCAATGTAGTGGTATCCGCAGGCGGCGATGTCACGACCGGAACGCTCGGGATTGGGACGGGCGGTTCCACGACGCCTGGCGTGGGTAATCTGCTCGTAACTGGCTCCGGATCGACAGTCGTCGCAACGGGCGCAACGACAATAGGCACGTTCGGCACAGCCGTAGCAAGACTCGCCAACGGCGGCTCGCTTTCGACCGCCTCGGTGGCGATCGCAACCGAGGCGACCGGCAGTGGCACGCTCATCTTCGGTGCAGCGGCAGACCAAGCTGCTGTGGCGACCGGTAGACTGAGCGCCTCCACCGTGACCTTCGGGCCGGGCAGCGGCGAGATCGTGTTCAACCACACGAGCAACCTCACGTTCGCTTCCGGTCTCGGCGGAACCGGCAACATTCAGATCCTCTCGGGTATCACCACCTTCACCCGAAACTCCTCCGGATACACCGGTGACATCGGCGTGACCGGCGGCAAGGCGGTCTTCAATGCCAACGTCGGTGGTGACGTGGAGGTTTCTGGCAGCGGCATCGTCGGCGGCGACGGCACAATCAACACCCTCGATGTAATCACCGGCGGTACGGTTGCACCCGGTAATTCTCCAGGCACTCTCGTCGTAACCGGCGGTGTGACGTTCGGCACGGGAACAAACTACAACGTAGAAGTCGATGGCGCCAAAGCGGACAAGATATCAGCCGGCGGGGCGGCGACGATTTCTGGCGGCACGGTGCACGTCGACGGCGGCATACCCTCGCTCAAGCAATACGCAATCCTTACGGCCACGGGTGGCGTCACAGGCACCTTCGCCGCCCTGGACACGTCTTCGCTGTTCGTGCTTTACAGCCTCGATTACGACGCCAACAACGTCTACCTCGTCGTCGATGGCTTTAACTCCGTTGCTCTCGCAGCCCGCACGCCGAATGAGCTTGCGGTAGCGCGAGCGCTCGATCAACTGAAGGACAACCCCGTCTATGCCGCTGTCGTCGCGCAATCGAGTTTTGCCGACGTGCGAGAAGCACTGAACGCCCTGTCGGGCGAAATCCATTCGAGTGTTAGTACAGCCCTGGCGGACGACAGCCGCTACGTGCGCGAAGCCATCATCGGCCGCTTAATCCAGGCCTACTACAGCGGAGCCGCTAGCCCAGCAGGCGGTCAGGCGATCGTCCTTGCGTCTGCTGCACCGACCAACGTCATCGACAGCTCGTCGCGTATGTCACTCGGCGCCGGTTATGGCGAAGCAACAGCCCCACCTTCTGGCGGTCACGCCCTCGCGTTCTGGAGCCGCGCGTTCGGCGCCTGGGGGCAGTACGACACCAATGGCAACGCCGCCACGATGGACCGCAGCCTCGGCGGCTTCGTCTCCGGCGTCGACGGAAACCTTGGCGGCGGCTGGCGCGCAGGTCTCGCCACCGGCTACACCTACACCGGGCTCGACGTCGATGCCCGCAACAGCTCTGCCAACATTAACAGCTACGTCCTCGGCGGCTATGCCGGTGGCGCCGTCGGCTCATTCGCAATCCGGTCGGGTGGCACCTGGACGTGGCACGACATCGACACCTCGCGTACCGTCGTGTTCCCCGGCTTCCTGCAATCTGAATCCGCCAACTACGGCGGCAACACCGGCCAGCTGTTCGCCGAGGTCGCTCATCCGTTCATATCGGCCAACCACGTGATCGAACCCTTCGCCGGGCTCGCCTACGTACACATCGGGACCAACAGCTTCGCCGAGAGCGGCGGCGACGCAGCTCTCACCAGCGGAGGAGCCGATGGCAACCTTGGCGTCGGCACGCTTGGCGCCCGCGCCGGCACGACCGTTCTCTGGGGCGGCTCGACGGTCATCCCGCACGCATCGCTCGCTTGGCAGTACGCCTTCGGCGACACGACGCCCTTCCAGGTGCTGGCGCTCACCGGCACCGATGTCGGCTTCGGCATCGGGGGCGTCCCGATTGCGCAGAACAGCGCGCTTCTGGAAGTCGGAGCCGATGTGCTGATCGGGGCCGAAGCCACGCTCGGCCTCTCATACCTGGCCCAGTACGCCGGCGACGTCACCGACAATGGATTGCGCGGCCGCTTCAACTGGCGCTACTGAGCACACGTAGATTGATCAGAGCGGAGAGCGCCATACCGCGCTCTCCGTTCTGTATTTCAGAGCGCCTCTTCATTTCTCGCTCGCCTGTGCTCCAAGCACTTCATGAACCTTGAAAGCGAGCTCTTCGATCGTGAACGGCTTGGCGAGAAAATTGACGCCGCGGTCGAGAATACCGCCGTGGATGACCGCGTTCTTCGTGAAGCCTGTCGTATAGAGAACCTTCAGATCCGGCCGGCGCTCCAGGGCGATATCGGCAAGTTTTCGGCCGCTCATCTCCGGCATCACGACGTCGGTGAACATGAGGCCGATAGTCGGGTGGCTGTCCAATTTGACGAGTGCAGTTCGCGGCCCGTCCGCGTGCACCACCGAATATCCAAGCTCGCGCAGCAAAGCGACCGAGACATTTCGCACCCGTGGATCGTCCTCGACCACGAGAACGAGCGTCGACGGCCGGCCCTGGGGAAGATCCTCAAGCTGAATTTCGCGTTTCGCTATCTCCTCCTCCGACGCCAGATGCCTCGGGAAGTACATCTTGACGGTCGTGCCCTCGCCGGGCTCGGAATAGATCTTGATGTGCCCATTCGACTGACCCACGAAGCCGTGCACCTGCGACAGCCCCAGGCCGGTTCCCTTGCCTGTATCCTTGGTCGTGAAGAACGGCTCGAATGCGCGCGCCACGACGTCGGCGCTCATCCCGCTGCCCGTGTCGGTGATGCTCAGCAGAACGTATTGCCCGGCCGGAACTCCATCATGCTCTCGGCTGTACCTCTCATCGAGATGGCAATTGGCCGTCTCAATCGTCAGCTTGCCGCCGTCGGGCATGGCGTCTCGCGCATTGACGGCGAGATTGAGTACGGCGTTCTGCAGCTGGTTCACATCCGCGCTGATCAGCCAGGCACCTCCCGCGAGCACGGTCTCCGTTTGCACCGTCTCGCCGACCGCCCTGCTGAGCAACTCCGACAGGTCCGAAATCATGCGATTGACGTTGATCGTACGCGGCGCCAACGGCTGCTGGCGGGCGAATGCCAGGAGACGTCGGGTCAGTTCGGCGCCACGGTTGGCAGCCTCCAGCGCCCCGTCCATGAATGGCCTTGCTTCCTCGATCGACTTCGAGCGCCGACTGGACAGCGACAGCCCAGCAATGATCACCGCGAGGATATTGTTGAAGTCGTGCGCTATCCCGCCGGTCAACTGCCCGATCGCCTCGAGCTTCTGCAGCTGACGCGCCTTTGACTCGGCGAGATCACGCTGCGCGATCATCCGCGTCAGCTCGGCGTTGGCCGTTTGAAGCTCGCTCGTCAGCACGCGCGACTGCCAAACCCAAAAGCTTACGGCCGTAACCGCAATCGCGGCTGTGATCGCCGCCATGCCCGTCACGATCAGGATGAAGAGTTCGGCGCTATGCGTTCGTAGCTCCAAAAGGTGATCTTCCGCTCCGCGCATATTGGCGATCTCGGCACGGATCTCATCCATGACGACTTTGCCGGAGCGCAATCCGTCAGGGCTTGGCCTTTCAGCTCTGCGAACTTCACTGATGCGCGCGTTGAGCTCGTCCAGCTTCGTGGCAACTAGGCCCTCGATCTTGCCGATGCGTTCCTGCTGGGCGGCATTGTCGGTCGTCAGCCGACGAACCTCCGCCAGGTGTCCCCGCGTAATTGCGACGCCGCTCGTATAGGGCTGCAGAAATGCCTCGTCGCCCGTCAGCAGGAAACCGCGCTGTCCGGTCTCCGCGTCCTGCAGCGTCGAAAGCAGCTGCGCCAGAGCGTTCTTCACCTCGAGGGTGTGCTGCACCGCTCCGGTTTGCTG
>CALRVN010000078.1:0-12106 GCA_943371625.1 Hyphomicrobium sp. CS1GBMeth3 | reverse complement strand
TTCAGGCCGTATTCCTCGAGACCGACCGGACGCAACTTCTTCAGCACACTCCGGTTCATGCGCTGGACTGTCTCCATGTGTTCGACGACCGTGTCGCACCTGCCGAGCAGCTTCTGTGGATCCGCGCCTCCCCGCTGAATGTCCACCTTGAGCGCACTCACCGCCGCACGCACGGCGAACAGGTACGGCCCTAGCTCGTCGTGCAGCTCGCGTGCGAGATCCTTGCGCTCCTCGTCCTGCACGCGAATAAGCCGCTGCGTGAGGCGCTTCTTGTCCGACACCGCGTTCTCCAGCGTCGATGCGAGGCGGTTGAGCTTGCGGCAGATGCTGGCGATCTCCGGCGGCCCTCCCTCCGGCACCGCCACCGCGTACTGCCCCGAATCCAGGAGCATCAACGCGTCGCCCACATCTCTGATCGGACGCAGCAGATGCGCGATCATCAGGCTCATCAACAGCACCGTGAGAACGGCGAGCACGGCGCCACCGACGGTGAAGTTGACGATCGAGCTCCATATCTCGGACGCCTCGTCGGCGACGCGCGGCGCAATGACCAGGGTGCCGAAGTTCTCACCGTTCACGACCACTGGCACCTCGACCGCCGGAGGCGCGCGGCCAAGGCGTGCGAACCATTGCGGCACCGACGTCAACGGCTCCTCCGCGATGACATGAGGATGCGGATCATCGCTGCGGTAGATGTGGACGTGCCGCACCTCCTTCAGCCCGTCGAGCAGAACCTTGAGGCGTGCCCCCGGATCGGGCGTGCCCTGTAGGCTATCGATCGCCGTCTCCACAAATTCCGCCGCGAGCCGCATCGTGCTCTCGCTTTCGGCGCTCATGCGCGGGCCCGCGTTGAGCACCACCGCTGCAACCAGAAGTGCCAGTCCCAATCCCGAAACCGCGATGATCAGGGCGTTGAGGCGAAATCTTATCGACATGCTCGCGCAGCCTTTTAATTGGACGGCCCCTTACCCACGTTTACCGGAGTTTGACGGGATATCTTCCCGTGGGCTATCTGTAACGTTATACAATGGCTTGCTTGGAGCCGAGACGGGACATCGTGAAAGTACTAATCGTCGACGACCATCCAATTGTTCTATCGGGCTGCCGGGCTCTGCTCGCCGAGACCGACGACATGCTCATGCTGGAGGCGCGCGACGCCGCTGCCGCGCATGACCTCTATGCCAGCCACAAGCCGGACGTCGCGGTCATCGACATCAACCTGCCCGACATTTCCGGCTTCGAGCTCGCTCGCCGGCTGTTGGTCCGCGACCCCCGCGCTCGCATCATCATGTTCAGCATGAACGATGACGCGATGTTCGCCGCCCAGGCGATCGAAGGCGGAGCATGCGGCTACATCAGCAAGAGCGATGACCCATCCGCCTTCCTGACCGCCATTCGCGAAGTCTATGCCGGCGGCAATTGGCTGCCGCAGGACATGGCGCAGAAGATTGCCTTCTTGCGCAATGGCGAGCAGGCAGCGCTCAGCTCGCGTGAACGCGAAGTCTTGCGCCTTCTTGCCAAGGGCAAGAGCATGTCCGAGATCGCCGCGCTCATCAACGTCTCCTACAAGACGATCGCGACGACGTGCTCGGCGCTGCGTGGCAAGTTCAACGCCCGCACGCCCATGCAGCTCATCCGCATTGCCGTTGAGCAGAAGATCGTTTCTTCGCCAATCGGCTACCTGATGCTCGGCTGCGGGCTCTGATACGCCCCGCGGCTGACCCGGCTCCGGCCGATTTTTGAGCGCCTCCTCAACTGCCTCGGATTTGATCCGAAAGTCGCAGCACGCGCCGATTGTGCGTGGGTTCGATCGCAGGCTATTGTGAGCCGACAGATCGCTGGCGGAGGCTCCCCATGTATCGCGCGGCGTGGAGGCAGACCGAGTACCGGTTCGCTGACCTCAAAGAGGTCATGGCGAAAGCGACGCCGCCCCGATCCGGCGACGTGCTCGCCGGTGTCGCCGCACGAAGCGCCGAGGAAAATGTCGCCGCCAAGATTGTGCTGGCCGACATCCCTCTGAAGCGGTTTCTGGAAGAGACGGTGGTCCCCTACGAGATCGACGACGTCACCCGCCTCATCATCGACACCCACGACAAGGCCGCTTTCGCCCCCATCGCCCACATGACAGTCGGCGAGTTCCGCGACTGGCTGCTGTCTGAAGAAGCGACCACGCCTGTGCTGTCGCGCATCGCGCCGGGCCTCACGCCGGAAATGGTGGCGGCCGTTGCCAAGATCATGCGTAACCAGGACCTCATCCTCGGCGCCCGCAAGGTCGAGGTCGTCACCCGCTTCCGCGACACCATCGGTCTCAGCGGGCGCATGTCGGTCCGACTCCAGCCGAACCACCCGACGGACGACAAGCGCGGCATCGCCGCCTCCATCGTCGACGGCCTGATGCTCGGCTGCGGTGACGCGGTCATCGGCATCAACCCCGCAAGCGACAACGTTGGCACGATCATCGACCTCATCGGCATGCTCGACGACATCATCCGCCGCTTCGAAATCCCGACCCAGAGCTGCATCCTCACCCACGTCACCACGTCGATCGACGTCATTTCCCGCGGCGCGCCCGTCGATCTGGTCTTCCAGTCGATCGGCGGCACCGAAGGGGTCAACGCGTCCTTCGGCGTCACGCTGGCGTTACTGAAGGAGGGCCGCGAAGCCGCGCTCTCGTTGAAGCGCGGTACCGTCGGCGACAACGTCATGTACTTCGAGACCGGGCAGGGCTCGGCGCTATCGGCCGACGCGCATCACGGCGTCGACCAGCAGACGCTCGAAGCGCGTGCCTATGCCGTCGCGCGTGAATTCAAGCCCCTGCTCGTGAACTCGGTCGTCGGCTTCATCGGCCCCGAGTATCTCTACAACGGCAAGGAGATCATCCGCGCCGGCCTCGAGGATCATTTCTGCGGCAAGCTACTCGGCCTGCCGATGGGTTGCGACGTCTGCTACACCAACCACGCAGAAGCCGATCAGGACGACATGGACGTGTTGCTGATGCTGCTCGGCGCAGCCGGCGTCACCTTCGTCATGGGCATCCCCGGCGCCGACGACATCATGCTCAACTACCAGTCGACCTCGTTCCACGACGCGCTCTACGTGCGCGAGGCGCTCGGGCTGCGTCGCGCGCCCGAGTTCGAGGCCTGGCTCGCGCGCGTCGGCCTCGCCGATGACGAAGGCAAGCTGCTGCTCGAGCCGACGCAGCTGCTGTTGGATCACATGAAGGGGCTTGCCGCATGAGCACCGACCCCGCGTGGCTCAACCTCCGCCGTTTCACCGAAGCACGCATCGGCCTCGGCCGCGCCGGATCGGCTCTGCCCATCAAAGAGGTGCTGAGCTTCTCAATGGCGCACGCCCAGGCGCGCGACGCCGTCACCACCCCGATCGATTGGAAGCCCATCGCCGACGAGCTGACAGCACTCGGCCTCGATAGCGTCCGCATCGCCAGTGCCGCGCCCGACCGCGACACCTACCTGCGTCGCCCCGATCTCGGCCGCCGCCTCAGCCCCGCCTCGCGTCAGCTTCTCGCCGAACGCGTCGGCCCGCGCGCCGACCTGCTCTTCGTCATCGCCGATGGTCTGTCCTCGACCGGCGTCGCAGCCAACGCCGCCGCCCTCATCGCCGAGCTGCTCCCGCTCGTGAAGAAAAGCGAGTGGAGCGTCGGGCCTGTACTGCTGGCCAGCCAGGCGCGCGTCGCACTCGGCGATGACGCCGCCGAGATCCTCAATGCGCGCGCCGTTCTGGTGCTGATCGGCGAGCGCCCCGGCCTATCATCACCCGACAGTCTCGGCGCCTATCTCACCCTCGAGCCGCGCAACGGCCGCAAGGACGGCGAGCGCAACTGCGTCTCCAACATCCGCGCCGGCGGCCTCACCGCCGCCGAAGCCGCGTTCAAGATTCATTGGCTTCTGCGCGAAGCCTATCGCCGCGGATTGACCGGCGTCGCCCTGAAGGACGAAAGCGTCTTCCAGCTCGAGGACGCGACGACCAAAGCCCCCGCCATCGGACGCTAGAGCACCTCCCCCAACAAGCATAAGGGCGGCTGCATCTCTGCCGCCGCCCCGGCACCGCACCCAAGTGCCGGTGCTTAGTGGTGGTGGTGATGCTTCTTGTGCTTCTTATGCTTCTTGTAGTGCTTGATCTTCTTCTTGTGCTTCTTCTTGTCGCCATGCCACTTGTCGAAAGTGACCTGCTGCACTTCGCTCGCAGCAGTCGGCTGAGCAGCACTGACGTTGATGGCCGCATTGGCCTGCGGCACCACGAGCAGCGCCAGCAGAACGGCGCCGAGTGCAAGAATCCCCGTGCGTTGCATTTCTCTTCTCCTCATTGATTGAACCCCCGCTGCCGACATAGTGTCGGCGGCATATGGAAGCGCCGGGCCTTGCGCCCCGTGGGAAGGCGTTGCCCGGCGACGGCTACTTAAGTAGCCGCGGCCCCAGCTTCCGCTAACGAATAAGAACTCATAAGCATCACCAATTCACGCTTCCCCGCGACGCGCTTAAGCATTGGCAACGATTTGCTTATTCAATCGCATTGAAGCTATCTGAACCCGAGTGCAGCGGGGGCTGCGCGGTCGCCAGGGGATGATGCGAATGACAACCGAAGCTGTTCCGCAGCGCCGCCGCGGCCTCACGCGCGAGGAACGCAAGGTCATCATCGCGTCTTCCGCCGGCACCGTCTTCGAGTGGTATGACTTCTATCTCTACGGCGCGCTCGCGGCGATCATCGGCGCGCAGTTTTTCGCCGCCTACAGCCCGACGCAACAGAGCATCTTCGCGCTGCTCACCTTCGCTGCCGGCTTCATCGTGCGCCCCTTCGGCGCCATTCTGTTCGGCCGCCTCGGCGACATCGTCGGACGCAAATACACCTTCGTCGTCACCGTCGTGCTCATGGGCGCCGCCACGTTCCTCGTCGGGCTTCTCCCGGGTTACGACAGCATCGGCGTGGCAGCACCCATCGCGCTCATCATCCTGCGCATGCTGCAGGGCCTCGCGGCCGGCGGCGAGTATGGCGGCGCCGCGATCTACGTCGCCGAGCACGCGCCGCAAAGCCAGCGCGGCTACTTCACCAGCTGGGTCAACACGACTTCGTCGCTGGCGCTGCTGCTCTCGCTCATAGTCATCATGTTCACGCAGATCGCGGTCGACGCCAGCTTCCCCCCGGTGACGCTCGCCGACGGGAAGACCCTCACTGCCTTCAAGTCGTGGGGCTGGCGCATCCCGTTCTTATTCTCAATCGTGCTGCTGCTGATCTCGCTCTACGTTCGCCTGCAAATGCAGGAGAGCCCGGCGTTCCAGCGCATGAAGGCGGAGGGCACGACATCCTCGTCGCCTTTGCGCGAGGCCTTCGGCGAGTGGCGCAACATCAAGGTCGGCCTCATCGCCCTGTTCGGCCTCGTCGCCGGTCAGGCCGTCGTCTGGTACACCGCCAACTTCTACACGCTTTTTTACATCCAGAACGTGCTGCAGGTTGACCAGTTTACCGCCAACGTCCTCGTCGCCTGGTCGCTCGTCATCGGCGTCTCGTTCTTCGTCATCTTCGCGATCATCTCCGACCGCATCGGCCGCAAGCCCGTCATCCTCGGCGGCTGCCTGCTCGCTGCGCTCACCTACTTCCCGCTCTTCGAGGCGCTGACGCGCACCGCCAACCCCGCGCTCTACCGTGCCCAAAGCCAGGCCATCGTCAGCGTCATCGCCGACCCCGCCGACTGTTCGTTCCAGTTCAACCCCGCCGGCAACGTGAAGTTCTCTTCCACCTGCGACGTTGCAAAGGGCCTGCTCGCCAAGCGCGCCGTGCTCTACAACAGCGAGACCGCACCCGCGGGTACGCCTGCGCGCGTGCGCATCGGCAGCGCCGAACCCATCTCGGCCGCCGCACCCGACTTCGCCGCCAAGGTCGGCGCAGCCCTCTCCGAAGCCGGCTATCCCGGCCCCGGACACGCCGAGACGGTACGCATCCCCATCGACCCCGCCGACGGCATCGGCAATCTCGTAAAGGTGTTCGACATCTGGAGCGTGCAGAAGCTGACCATCATCGGCATCCTGCTGGTGCTCATCATGTACGCGGCGATGGCATACGGCCCGATGGCGGCAGCCCTCGTCGAGCTGTTTCCCGCCCGCATCCGTTACTCCGGCGTTTCACTGCCCTACCACATCGGCAACGGCTGGTTCGGCGGCCTCGTCCCGGCAACCTCCTTCGCCATCGTCGCCGCCACCGGCAACATCTATTCCGGTCTCTGGTACCCGGTCATTGTCGCGCTCGCGACCGTGGTCATCGGCACCTTCCTCGTCCCCGAGACGCACAAGCACGTCGACGAATACGCACCGGACTAGATTTACGGAATTGCCGCCGCCGATCCGCTATACCTGCGTTGAAACGGGCCACCGACCACGGCCGCAGGCAAAGGATCACGGCGGGGAATGTCGCTTTTACGTCTCTATAAGCGTGCGCTCGGCATGCTCGCGGCCGAGCGCGGGCTCGCAATAATCCTCGCGATCGCATCCGTCGCCATCGGCCTTGTCCAGCTCGCCGAGCCGATTCTCTTCGGCCGCGTCGTCGATAGCCTCTCGCAAGGGCAAGCCGCCTTCACGTACATCGCCCTGTGGGCGCTGCTCGGGCTCTTCGGCATTATCGCCGGCGCCGGCGTCGCCGTGTACGCTGACCGCTTCGCCCACCGCCGCCACCTCGCCGCCATGGCCGAGGCCTTCGAGCGCGCCATGACGCTACCCGCCGGCTATCACGCCGAGCGCGGATCGGGTGCCGTCGTACGCTCCATCATCCAGGGTACCGACGGCTTGTTCTGGCTCTGGCTCGGCGCCATGCGCGAGCAGCTCACCGCCATCGTCGGCATCGTGCTGCTCGTGCCAACCGCCATCAGCATGGACGCGCGCATGGCCGGCATCCTCGTGCTGCTCGCCCTCGCCTACGTCGCCATGAACACCATCGTCATGAGCAAGACGCGCAGCGGACAGGACACCGTCGAGCGCTACAACTCCGCCGTCTTCGGCCGCGTCGGGGACGTCATATCGAACGTCACCGTGGTGCAGAGCTTCACCCGCCTCAAGGACGAGGCCGACGCCATGCGCACCGTGATGAGCGACCTGCTCGCCGCGCAGTATCCCGTACTGACCTGGTGGGGCCTGCTCACGGTGCTGCAGCGCTCTGCCGCGACCATTACCATGGTGGCCGTACTGGCGACCGGCGCCATGCTCGCCGGCCGTGGCGAGCTGACCGTCGGCGAGATCGTCGCTTTCGTCGCCTTCGCCGGACTGCTCATCGGCAAGCTCGATCAGGTGACCAACTTCGTCACCGCCATCCACCGCCGCGCACCGGCCTTGCACGGCTACTTCGCGCTTCTGGACGCAGCGCAAGGCGCCGTGGAGAAGCCTGATGCGCAGCCGCTGCCCGACCCGCTGCGCGGCGACGTGACCTACGACAACGTCAGCTTCCGCTTCCCCGGCACCGAGCAAGGCGTCTTCGACCTCACGTTCCGCGCCACACCCGGCCAGACGATCGCACTCGTCGGACCGACCGGTTCCGGCAAGACCACGACCCTGTCGCTACTCCAGCGCTTGCGCACGCCCGACCAGGGCCGCATCCGCGTCGACGGGCGCGACATCACCGATGTCACCCTCACCTCGCTCCGCCGTTCGATCGCCGTCGTGTTCCAGGACGCGGGCCTATTCAACCGCTCGATCGCCGAGAACATCGCCGTCGGCCGGCCTGGCGCCTCCCTCACAGACATCGAGGGTGCCGCCCGCCTCGCCGAGGCCCACGACTTCATCATGCGCAAGCCCGGCGGCTACGATTTCGTCATCGGCGAGCACGGAAATGCCCTCTCCGGCGGTGAGCGCCAGCGCATCGCCGTCGCCCGCGCCATCCTGAAGAACGCTCCCATCCTCATCCTCGACGAGGCGACCAGCGCCCTTGATGCAACAACCGAAGCCCGCATCAAGCGGGCGCTCGACCGTCTGCGGGCCGGGCGCACCACCTTCATCATCGCCCACCGCCTCTCCACCGTCGCCGACGCCGACGAGATCCTCGTCTTCGAGCACGGGCGCATCGTGGAGCGTGGGAGCTTCGTAACCCTCGTCCACGAAGAAGGCCTCTTCGCCCGCATGGTCGCCGAAGGAGGATTCACCATCCCGGACGACCCCAAAGACTGACGGTGTGGCGCAGCCGCGTCAGCAGATCGTCAGCCGGGCAGGAGCAACCTCTCCCGGACCGAGCGGAGCCTTGCCATTTCGAGGCCGCCCGGCGTTAGATGGGGCACTAAAAAACTAAAAGATGAGGCCACCCTCGATGGTGGCCCAACTAGAGCGTGGCATGAAGACAATTGGTACGGGTCGCAGCTTGCTGCTGGCCCTGGTTGCTGCTGGCCTGTTGACAGGGCTGACGGCGCTGGTGGTCAAGGGCTTCCTCGAAGGGCGTGAAGAGGCCACGCTCGAACAGGAGCGCGAAAAGCCGATCAAACCGCCGTTGCGCGTGACGCTGCCGCCGCACGGCTCCCCGATCATCACGCTCGACGACGAGGCGCAGCACGCGATCGGCCTCGAGACGACCGGGCTCAAGCCGGCCAAGTATCAGGACCAGGCACGCGCCTACGGATCGGTACTCGATCTTGCGGCGCTCACCACCCTCAACACCAACTACGTTGCTGCCGTATCGCAGCTCAACACGGCGCGCGCCCGGCTCGCCGCGTCGCAACCCGCTTTCACGCGTGCCCAAGCGCTTTACGCCAAGAACATCGGCAACCTCGTGCAAGTCCAGTCGACAGAGGCCGCCGTCCTCGGCGATCGCGCCGCGGTCGAGGCGGCCGAGTCCCAGGTCCGCACCCTGCGCGCCACCGCGATGCAGGAGTGGGGTCCCGTCATCGGCAACGCCATGGTCGTCGACGGCGGCCTCATCACGCGCCTGATCGAGCGCATCGAGTTTCTGTTGCAGATCACGCTCCCGCCCGGCGTCCAGCTCGACGACGTGCCCCCGACCGCCTCCGTCGAGGTGGTCGGCAAGCAGCGCCGCGCCGAGGTCCGCTACATCTCACCCGCGACGCGTACCGACGCACGCATCCAGGGCCTCACCTATTTCTACGCCGCCGCCGCCAACAGCGGCGTGCTCCCCGGCATGAACGTCCGCGCGTTCCTCGCCAACGGCAAGCCGGTGGACGGCGTCATCGTCCCCGCGCCCGCAATCGTCTGGTGGGCCGGCCGCGCCTGGGTCTATCGCAAGACCGGCGACGACACGTTCTCGCGCATCGAGATTCCTGCAGACATGCCGGCCGAAGGCGATGGCGCCTTCGTCGTTCCGGCCAGCCTCTTTGCCGAAAACGGCGACGTAGTCATCACCGGCGCACAGATGCTGCTGTCGGAAGAGTTCCGTTCGCAGATCCAGATCGAAGGCGACGACGACTGATGCCGCCTCCCGCATCCTCCGCCGACGCGCACAGAGGCCTGCAGGCCGCCATTATTCGCTTTGCCGTGCGCTTTCGCGGCATGGTCCTCGCGCTCGCAATAGCGTTGCTCGGCTACGGCGCCATCTCGCTCGGCCAGGCGAAATACGATGTCTTTCCCGAGTTCGCACCGCCTCAGGTCGGCATCCAGGCCGAGGCGCCAGGCCTCACAGCCGAGCAGGTCGAGGTGCTGGTCACCCAGCCGATCGAGAACGCCGTCAACGGTGTGCCCGGGATCGAGTCCATGCGTTCGGTCTCCATCCAAGGTCTCTCCGTCATCACCGTGATCTTCGAGGCGCACAGCGACATCTATCGCAATCGGCAGGTCGTGTCGGAACGCCTCTCCGAAGCCATTCGCGAGCTGCCGCAGAACATCCCGCCACCCACCATCACGCCGCTCACCTCGTCGTCGAGCACGGTGCTGGTGCTCGGACTTACCTCTAAGACCCGCTCGCTGATGGACCTGCGCACCATCGCCGACTGGACGCTGCGCCAGCGCCTGCTTGCCGTGGCCGGTGTTTCTAAGGTTGCCGTGTTCGGCAGCGACGTCCGCTCCTTGCAGGTCCAGATCCGGCCCGACGATCTCCTGCGCTACAACCTCTCGATCGACGACGTACTCGAGGCCGCCCGCCGCGCGACGGCCATCACCGGCGCCGGCTTCATCGAGACCGACAACCAGCGCATCGTCTTGCAGTCGGAAGGCCAGTCGATCGATCCTGCCGAGCTCGCCCGCACCGTCATTGCCAGCGTCAACGGCGCCAGCGTGCTCTTGAAGGACATCGCCAACGTCATCGAGGCGCCCGAACCCCCGATCGGCGGCGCCACCATCATGGGCGAGCCGGGCGTGGTGCTGCTCGTCTCCGGACAGCTCGGCGCCAACACCATCGACGTCACCGAAGGCGTCGAAAAGGCCCTGGCCGCCCTCAAGCCATCCATCGTCAGGGAAGGCGTCGAGCTGCGCGCCGACCTGTTCCGCCCCGCCGACTTCATAGCCATCTCCACCCGCAATGTGCAGAATTCGCTCATCCTCGGCGGCATTCTCGTCATCGCCGTGTTGTATCTCTTCCTTTACGACCTCCGCACGGCGACCATCTCGTCCGTTGCCATTCCCCTCTCGTTGCTGGCAGCCGTCGTCGCACTCAATGCCCTCGGCGTGACGCTCAACGCCATGACGCTCGGCGGCCTAGCCATCGCCATTGGCGAGGTCGTCGACGACGCCGTCATCGACGTCGAGAACATCGCCCGGCGCCTGCGCGAGAACCGGCGCAGCACCAACCCGCTCCCCATCGGTGATGTCATCGTGGATGCCTCGCTCGAAGTTCGTGGCTCCGTCGTCTATGCCACCTTCGCCGTCATCCTCGTCTTTCTGCCCGTGGTTATGCTGCCCGGCCTCGCGGGACGCTTCTTCGCACCCCTTGGTCTCGCCTACGTCCTCGCCATCCTGGCTTCGCTCGCCGTCGCGATGATCGTGACACCCGCGCTCTGCATGCTCCTCTTCCGCAATGACAAGGGCGGCGCGGACGATAAAGCCTCGCACGACCCACCCGTCACCCGCTGGCTGCGTCGTCACTACGAGACCCTGCTGAAGCGCACCATCGCGCATCCGCGCACGACTCTGGCGGCAGCGTTCCTGTTCACGCTCGCAGGCTGCTCGGCAGTCCCATTCTTCGGCGCCGGCTTCCTTCCCGAACTGAAGGAGGGGCACTTCACGCTGCACATGGCCGCCGTGCCAGGAACCTCCGTCGCCGAATCCCAGCGCATGGGCAAGCGCGTCACCGACGCCCTGCTCAAGCTGCCGTTCGTACGCGTCGTCTCCCAGCGCATCGGCCGCGCCGAGCAGGCCGACGACACCTGGGGCAGCAACTATTCCGAGTTCGAGGTCGATCTTCAGCCCGGCCTATCGGGTGAGGATTCCGAGGAAGCGCAGATCGAGATGCGCAAGGTCCTAGCCAACTTCCCCGGCGTCAACTTTGCCTTGAAGCCCTTCCTCACCGAGCGCGTCGAGGAATCCCTCTCCGGCTACACCGCCTCCGTGATCGTCAACATCTACGGCAACGACCTCAACGTCCTCGACGAGACGGCACAGCAGGTCGCCCAGGAACTCAACGGCATCGAGGGCGCTGCAGAAGTGCAGCTCCAATCCCCGCCGGGACTGCCCCAGCTCACGATCCGTCCGCGCAAGGCCGATCTCGAACGCTGGGGCCTCGACACCGTCGAAGTGCTCAACGCGATCCGCACCGCCTACCAGGGCGACATCGTCGGCCAGACCTACGAAGGCAGCCGCGTCTTCAATGTCATTGCCATCCTCGACAAGACCACGCGCGAGAACGTCGCCCACGTCGCCGACCTGCCGCTGCGCACCCGCAACGGCAACTTCGTGCTGCTGAAGCAGATCGCCGACGTGTTCCAGGTCGCCGGCCGCTACCAGGTCGATCGCTTCGGCGGCCAGCGCATGCAGGCCGTGACCTCCAACGTCATCGGTCGCGACGTCACGTCGTTCGTCGCCGAGGCCGAGAAGACACTGGACCGCAAGTTGCAGCTGCCCGCTGGCGTGCATCTCGAGTTCGCCGGGTCGGCCCAGGCCCAGGCGGTGGCCCAGCGCGACCTGATCATGAACTCGCTCATCGCCGGCCTCGGCATCCTCGTGCTGCTGTCTGTGGT
>CALRVN010000077.1:0-12114 GCA_943371625.1 Hyphomicrobium sp. CS1GBMeth3 | reverse complement strand
GTGTAGATCTCGGTCGTCGAAATGTCGGCGTGGCCAAGCAGTTGCTGCACCGAGCGCAGGTCCGCCCCCCGGTCCAGCAGGTGGCTGGCGAAGGCGTGCCGCAGCACGTGCGGGCTGACCCGCGTCTCGTCGAGACCGGCCTCCTCGGCGAGCAGCTTGAGGTCCTGCCCCAGCCGCTGGCGCGTCATGTGGCCTTGCGCGCTCCGTGACGGAAACAGCCACTTGCTCGAAACCCGCCCCTCCCCCGAGATCGCGTCGAGGTAACGGTCGAGGGCCGCGCGCGCCGCAGCGTTGAGCGGCACTAGCCGTTCGCGGCCACCCTTCCCCTTGATGGTCAGTACGCGCTTGTCGCCGGCCAAAACCGCCCGCGGCAGGGCGATTAGCTCGCTGACGCGCATGCCCGTCGCGTACAGCATCTCGATCAGGCAATGCAGCCGCAGCGCCCTGAAGTGCTCGACGCCCGCGCCGGCCTCGGTCCGCTTGGCGGCCGTGCCGATCAGCCGATCGACCTCCGCGACGCTCAGCGTCTTCGGCAGCGGCCGCTTCTTGCGCGGGCCGCTGTGACCATGCGTCGGGTTGTCGGCGATCCGCCCTTCCGCCAGCAGGAACTTGTAAAGCTGCCTTACCGCCGACAGAGCCCGCGATCGCGTCGATGGGCTGAGCCCGGCCTCTGAAAGCGCCGCGAGCCACGCCGATATGTCCGCGGCGCTGGCCGCTGCAAGCTCGATCCCGCGACCGCTCATGTGAGCTCGGAACTGATCCAGGTCACGCCGGTAGGCTTCGGTCGTGTTCGCGGCCGCGCCCCGCTCGACGCTGAGCATCTCCAGAAACGCATCGATCTGCCGCTGGCCCGCGCTCATTTAGGTGTCCCTCTTGGCCGCGAAGCGGCAGGGCCCCAAGGGGCCCCGCGCCTGAGGCGCGGCTATCAGCTTGCGCGACGACCGCCGCATGCAAAGCTTCTCACCCCTCGTGTCAGTCTCAATTACTAATCGATCTCGGCCAGCTGGCGAACAACGCTTCGAAGCCGAGACTATGCGCATCCCCCTCGAGCCCCGCCCGGCGCAGCGCACGGATGGAATCGCCGAGCGCGATCATGTTCGCGCCCTCCGATCCTTTCGGCCCCAGCGTCCGCATCGTCAGCAGCACCGTGCGCCCGAACTGCCGTTTCTTCGCGGCGTCCTGCAATTCCGTCAGCACGCCCGTCTCCGGCAGGAAGCCCCCCGCCGGCTGCGGTGTCTTGCTCGCCGCCTCCCACAGCGGGATCGGCACGTTATATTCGAGCGCATCGAGCACCGTCGCCAGCCGATGCAGCAGCGTTGCATCCATCCGCCCGCGCACCGCGAGGTCTTCGACAGCCGCCAGGTCGCCGTCGCGTCCCTTCGTACCTTCCGCGATGTCGATCAGCGCCAGCCAATGGTCGAGGTTCGTTGCAGCCCCGTTTGGCGCCGAGCCGAACGCTGCCCATTCCCGCGCCTTGGCGTAATTCGCCGCCGCTAATGAAACCTCGACGCCCGTCTCGGCATACCAGCCGATTTCCGGCGCCGACACGATCTCATCCGACGCCGGAGCGATCATGCGCAGCGCCGTGAGATAGAACCCGGCGCGATGCGCCTCGTCGAGGAAAGCCCGGATGAGCCGCACTTTCTTCTGCGGCGTATGCTCGTGCTCGGCGGATACGAACAACGCCGCCCTGCGCCGCGGCGTGTCGGCGCCGGCAGCGTCCGATGCCACTGCATCCGCTGTCCCTTGCGCGCGGTAGATTTGCGCCAGTTGCTCCGGCGTGATCGCGTTGACCTCTGCTGCAGCCTCCGCCGCGGTCAGCCGGTCGGTAGTAGGTGTCCTTTCATCGAGCGCGAGCGCCGCCAGTAGCGCTGGCGACGCCTGCTTGCGCAGCTCTTTGCCTTCGAACGATCCGCCGGCGGCTTCGACGAGACGGTAGTCCAGCAGCGAGATCGTCCGATCTGCAGCAACCGTCGGCTTCGATTCCATCGACATCGCATCGAGAGCGGCAAGTCCTGGGCTTTCTTTGACGCCTTCCTCGCGCGCCATCTCCGCAGCAAGACCGGCTCCAGCCGCATCGCCGCTCGCCGCCGCGCAGTATCCGGATATCAACGCGGCGTCTGCCCTGATTGGCTTTGGAAGTACGCCGGGAGCGGCGCCGGCAACTTTCATCGCCTCGCAGCCGGCATCCTTCGACCCGAGCCCGACCGCGTTGCGTGCCGACAGGATCGCTACCAGCGGATCGCTCGCGGGTTGCCCCGCGAGCAGCCGCGTCGCCTCTTCGAGCAAGCCCGACCGGTAGAGAATTTCCAGCCGCAGCGCGAGGAATTGCTGCTCGGCGGCACCCCGACCCGGCGGCGGCAGGTTGGACGTGATGAGCTTCAACCAGAGCTTATGCAGCGCCGGCGATTTGGGCGGGATGTCGATCTGCGCGATCAGCCGTTCCAGCGCCGCGACGTCGAGCCCCTGCCAGAGCTCGTAGGGCAGTCCCGATCCGTCCGCCGCCATGACCGGGGCGAGGTCGCCGCGCTCGACCGCGCTGCTGCCGCCATCCCCGAGCGGACGAATGATATCGTCGCCGCCCCCGGCCGACGGTCCGCCCGGTGCACCGCGCCGCGGCTCCTCCGCCTGGTGCCCGCGTGCTGGCCCCCGAGCCGGATTGTCAGACGGATCGAAAGGGTTCCATTCCTGCGCCGCAACGCCACCGCAGGCCATCGATGTAGCAATGATGACTGCGGCCAGCCGTAAGCATGCCGGCGAAGGGGAGGTGCAAGCTGCTGATGGGCGGTGGATGCGCATGACTATGCGGCGTCACTCCGTGCGAACCTTGACGCCAGGCACGGGCTTGGTGACGGGGTGGGTTTGCGGCTCGAACTCTGTAGCTAGAATGTACAACGCGCCGGTAATCACGGCCCCGGCGGTGCCGACAATGAACAAAAACCGGAACAAGCTGGGCATTTGCTATCCCGTCCCCCAAAGGCTTTGGTCGTCTTGCAAGTTGGCGCCATTATGACTTGCACTCTGCGACGATCCAAAGTAGGCGGCGCAGGCGGTGCGGGCAATTCCGGCCGCGTCTGAGCCGAAATTGCGCTGTGGGCGGGTGGTCTTGACTTGCCGTGCGTCCGACCGCTGATTCCCCCTGCGGAAGCTAGAAGCCGTCCGGATCGGGTCCGGAAGAGATACAGTATGTCAGACACGAATTCCTCGCAGGCGATCCGCGCAGCCCTCGGGCGGCGATCCGTCGTGCTCGTCGGTCTGATGGGCTGCGGCAAGTCCGCGATCGGACGTCGCCTCGCCAGCAAACTCGGCCTGCCGTTCGTCGACGCCGACGAGGAGATCGAGCGGGCGGCCGGCAAGAGCATCGAGGACATTTTCGCCGAGCACGGCGAGCCCTACTTCCGCGAGGGCGAGCGCAAGGTTCTGGCGCGCCTCCTGCGTACCGGGCCTCAGGTTCTGGCGACGGGTGGCGGCGCCTTCGTGAATGACGAGACACGAGCCGCGGTCGGCGAGAGTGGCGTGTCGGTCTGGCTGAAGGCCGACTTGCCCCTGCTGGTGCGGCGTGTCGGCCGGCGCGGTAACCGCCCGCTGCTCAAGGACGGAGATCCCGAGACGGTGCTGCGCAACCTCATGACCACCCGCTACCCCGTTTATGCCGAGGCCGACATCACGGTCGAGAGCCGCGACGTGCCGCATGAGGTGATCGTGACTGAGATCGTCGATCGCCTTTCGGACGCCGTCATGAATTTTTCGGCGTCCGCTCCCTCCTCCGAGGTGGCGCCATGAGCAGCGCTGCCGCAAGCTTGGCTGAAACCCGCACCGTTCGCGTTCCGCTTGGCGATCGGGCCTACGACGTGCTCATCGGTCCCGGCCTCATCGGTCGCTCCGCAACGCTCATAGGTGCGCAGCTCGGGTCGGCGCGATGCGTCGTCGTCACCGATGAGAATGTCGCCCGCTATCACCTTGCCGCCGTCGAAGCCGCACTGAAGCAGGGCGGTCGTCACATCGGGTCGATCATTTTGCCTCCCGGCGAGAAGACCAAGAGCTTCCGCGAACTGGAGCCGCTGTGCGAACGACTGCTCGAGCTTGGCCTCGAGCGTGGCGATCTCGTAGTGGCGCTGGGTGGCGGCGTCATCGGCGACCTCGCCGGCTTCGCGGCAGCGATCCTGCGCCGCGGCGTTCGCTTCGTTCAGATCCCGACCTCGCTCCTCGCGCAGGTCGACAGCTCCGTCGGCGGCAAGACCGGCATCGACACGCCCCAAGGCAAGAACCTCATCGGCGCCTTCCATCAGCCTGGCCTTGTCCTTGCTGACACCGACACGCTGGCGACATTGCCGGTACGCGAGCTGCGCGCCGGCTATGCCGAGGTCGCGAAGTACGGCCTGCTCGGTGACGCGCCGTTCTTCACTTGGCTCGAGCGCAACTACGAGGGCGTGTTCGCTCTCGCACCCGAGCCCCTCACGCACGCCGTCGAGACCAGCGTCAGCGCCAAGGCCGGCATCGTCGGTCGCGACGAGACCGAACAGGGCGAGCGCGCGCTCCTCAACCTTGGTCACACCTTCGGGCACGCTTTCGAGGCCTGGTGCGGCTACTCCGACCGCCTGCTGCACGGCGAGGCGATCGCCATCGGCATGTGCATCGCGTTCCGCTTCTCGGCCGCCCAGGGCTTCTGCGATGCAGCCGCACCTCAGCGCGTCGCGGCGCATTTCGAAGCCGTCGGCCTGCCGACGCGCATCGCCCAGATCCCCGGCGACCAGCCCGATATCGACACGATGATGAAGCTCATGGCCCAGGACAAGAAGGTCCGCCACGGCCAGCTGACCTTCATTCTCGCCCGCGCCGTCGGCGAGGCGTTCATCGCCCGCGACGTGCCCGCCGACACGGTGCGCGCGTTCCTAGCCACCGAAACCGCTTCAAGCACCTGCTAACGATCCTTCCCCCAGCATGTGCTAAGAGTGCATTCCGGCCGCGGCCGGAGATGCGCAGGCAACTGCAAGGGAGGCGCAGAGCTTCGTTCGATGTCGCTCGTCACCGCACTCATCCTCTTGGCGATCGTCGTGCTGATCGCGCTCTCGGCGTTCTTCAACGGCAGTGAAACTGCGCTCACCGCAGCCTCGCGCGCCCGCATGCATGCCCTCGAGCAGGAGGGCAATGCCAAGGCCGCGCTGGTGAACCGGATCCTGCAGATGCCCGAGAAGATGATCGGCACGATCCTCATCGGCAACACGCTCGTCGACGTACTTGCGTCGGCGCTTGCGTCCGGCCTTGCCGTGTTGCTCGTTGGCGAGGTCGGCATCGTCTACGCCACCGCGGCAATGACGCTGCTCATCGTCATCTTCGCGGCCGTTCTGCCGAAGACATACGCGCTCGCCTACTCAGATCGCGTTGCGCTGTTTGTCGCGCCGATCATGCGCGTCGTCATCATCGTGATGAACCCGATCACAGTGGCGATCGAGTTTATCGTGCGCTGGTTCCTCAAGCTCACGCCGAGCAAACTCGACGACGAGGCGAACATCCTCGCCGCGCACAACGAGATCAGGGGCACCATCGAGCTGCAGAAAAAGGAGGGCGCCGTCGCCCGCCACGACGCCGACATGCTCGGCGGCGTTCTCGATCTTCGCGATCTGCAGGTTTCCGACATCATGGTCCATCGCACCAAGATGGAGACCATCGACGCCGACGATCCGCCTCAGAAGGTCGTCGACGAACTCCTCCGCAGCCAGTACACGCGCGTGCCGATATGGAAGGACGAGCCCGAGAACATCGTCGGCGTGCTGCATACGAAGGATCTCTTCGCCACGTTAGGCCGCTCCGGCTGGGACGTGGGCAAGCTCGACATCATGAGCTTCTGCGTCGAGCCGTGGTTCGTGCCAGATACGACGCCGCTCAAGGATCAGCTCAATCAGTTCTTGAAGCGCAAGGCGCAGATGGCGCTCGTCGTCGATGAGTATGGCGAGGTGCAGGGCCTCATCACACTCGAGGATATCCTCGAAGAGATCGTCGGTCAGATCGCCGACGAGCACGACACCAATGAAGCCGCGATCCGCGTGCAGGCCGACGGCACCGTCAATGCAGACGGAACTGTGGCCGTGCGCGATATCAATCGCCAGATGGGCTGGGAGCTTCCGGACGAGGAAGCAACGACCGTTGCCGGCCTCGTCATTCACGAGGCGCAGAATATTCCTGAGCCTGGACAGGTTTTCACGTTCCACGGATATCGGTTCGAGATATTGCGCAAAACGCGCAACAAAATCACCGCGCTGCGCATAAGCCCCGCCGCAGTCGCCGCAGCGCGGGCCGCGCGTCGCGCCACGGGCGCATAGCCGCAGCGCATCGCCCAAATCCATTCAGACTAGGTTCACCTGCAGAACGCGAACCTGTGCGTGGATCACGTCAGGAGGATCCAGGCACGTTGTCGACCGCGAAAAACTAAGGCGGCGACAGCGGCAGTAGAAATGGAGCTAACTATGAAGAAACTACTCCCCCTCGCCGCAGTAGCGGGCGCACTCTTCCTCGTCGCCGGTACCGCACAGGCAGCTCCGGTCTCTAGCAACGTCCTCAGCAGCGTGTCGGGCGTGAGCGAGCAGAGCGGTGTCGTTGAGAAGGCCGGCTACCGCCATCATCACCGCAAGTGGTGGAAGAAGCGCTACTACAAGCGTCATCATCATCACCACCGTCACCACCACCACCGCCGCTGGAATCGTTGGAACTAATCGCCACGGCTCCGCTTTAGTTCGGTGCTATCATCTCGCCTTCGCAACCTGCGGAGGCGAGATTTTTTTATGGCGGTTGGTCTGCTCGGCGATCTCTCGGCCGCCGCTGGCGGCATGGCGCCAAGGGCGCCCGGCGCGAGCGCCGGCTATCAGCTCGTGCAACGTCAGCCGCAGACAAAGCTTCTCTGCGCTCGTGTCAGAAACTAAACTGCTTCTCCCGGCGCTAGCGCCTTGATTGCCAGCGCATGCACACCATCTCTCAGCTCGTCCTTCAGCAATTCGTTGACGATTCTGTGCCGCTCAACGCGCGACTTTCCTGTGAAATCGCCGGAGACGATCAGCACGCGGAAGTGGCTCTCTCCCGTGCCGGGCGAGGAGGCGTGTCCCGCGTGCTGGTGCGACTCATTGACCACGTCGAGGCGGGTCGGATTGAGGGCGATCACCAGCTTCTCGTGCATGCGTGACTGCAGGCTCATTAGGGGAAGCCTCATAGAGGTGTGAAAAAAATAGTCCGTTGCCCGCCAGGCAGTTCGGCTTGTGCGGGAACTGGGGTCGGATCATACTTCGCGTCGAATGAAGCTCGATTCAAAATACTTCGACAGCATCCGCGTGGGGGCAAAGCGCCGCGCCGAGCCCGCGCGCCCGACGCGCCACCCGCGCTGCCAATGGAAGGGCTGCGACCGGCCTGGTGACCATCGCGCCCCCCAGGGCCGCGGCAAGGACGGCCAGTACTTCGCCTTCTGCATCGAGCACGTCCGCCAGTACAACGCGACCTATAACTACTTCGACGGCATGAGCGACGCCGCGGTGCAGGACTTCCAGAAGGACGCCCTCACGGGCCACCGCCCGACATGGAAGGTCGGCGTCAACGCCTCCGCCCCCGGTGCTCCCTCGGCCAAGGATGGAGCCGCAGGCCCCGCCGACGCCGCCGCCTTCCGCACCATGGACCCGCATGGGTTCTTCGCCAAGCGCGCCAAGGCAGCCCGCGAGGAGCCGGCTCAAAATCGGCGCCAGCTGAAGCCTCTTGAGAAGAAGAGCCTGCAGGCTCTCGACCTCAAGGCCGAGTCGACGAAGGTCGAGATCAAGGCGCGCTTCAAGGAGCTGGTGAAGATTTACCATCCCGACGCAAATGGCGGGGATGCGCGCTCGGGCGACAAGTTGCGCGAGATCATTCAAGCCTATAACTATCTGAAGCAAGCGGGCCTCGTTTGAAATACGGCATTGCCGCCGCGCCGATTTCCCCGCCCAATCCACTCCGAGGACACTGCTAGATGCGTGCGCAAAGCCCGTCGGGCGCCGAAGGCAAGCCCGCGAACCTTCCTGACATGAAGCTCTCGGTGCGCCAGGTATTCGGCATCGATTCCGATCTCGAGGTGCCGGCCTACTCCAAGCCCGACGAGCACGTGCCCGATCTGGATCCCGACTACCTCTTCAATCGCGAGGTCACGCTCGCCATCCTCGCCGGCTTCAAGCACAACCGCCGCGTGATGGTTCAGGGTTATCACGGCACCGGCAAGTCGACACACATCGAGCAGGTGGCGGCGCGCCTCAACTGGCCGTGCATCCGCGTCAACCTCGACAGCCACGTCAGCCGCATCGATCTCGTCGGCAAGGATGCGATCGTCCTAAAGGACGGCAAGCAGATCACCGAATTCCGCGAGGGCATTCTTCCCTTCGCATTGCAGTCGAACACGGCGCTCGTCTTCGACGAGTACGACGCCGGCCGCCCCGACGTGATGTTCGTCATTCAGCGCGTGCTCGAAGTGTCGGGCAAGCTGACGCTCCTCGACCAGTCGAAGGTCATCCGCCCGCATCCGGCGTTCCGTCTCTTTTCCACCACCAACACCATCGGCCTCGGCGACACCTCGGGCCTCTATCACGGCACGCAGCAGATCAACCAGGGTCAGATGGACCGCTGGTCGATCGTCGCCACGCTGAATTATCTGCCGCACGACGACGAGGTGAAGATCGTCCTGTCGAAGGTGAAGTCGTTCAACAAGACCGAAGCGAAGCGCAAGCTGGTCTCCAATATGGTCCGCGTCGCCGACCTCACGCGCAACGCCTTCATCAACGGCGACCTGTCGACCGTGATGAGCCCGCGCACGGTCATCATGTGGGCCGAGAACGCCGACGTGTTCGGCGATATCGGCTTCGCTTTCCGCGTCACCTTCCTCAACAAGTGCGACGAGCTCGAGCGGCCCCTCGTTGCCGAGTTCTATCAGCGTTCGTTTGGCGAGGAGCTTCCCGAAAGCGCAGCCAACGTCGCGCTGAGCTAGTGCGATGAGCGGGCCGAAGCGCAAAGAGGCGCCTAACGAGCCCTTGAAGCGGGCCATCGGTCTGTGCGTGCGCGCCGTCGCCGGCCACCCCGATATCGACGTCGGCTTCGCGCCCGGCTCCCCCGAGTATACGTCGAAGCGCGTCCAGCTCCCTGAGCCCTCGCGCGTGCCCTCGCAGCGCGAGATCGCCGTCATCCGCGGCTGGGCCGACAGCTTCGCGCTCACCGCCGGCTGCCACGACATCAAGATCCACAACAAGCTGGCGCCATCGAGCGGCCCCGCGCGTCTCGTCTTCGAGGCGGCCGAGCGCGCCCGTGTCGAGGCGCTCGGCGCCAACCGCATGCCCGGCATGGCGCGCAATCTCACCGCGCGCCTGGAGGATCATTATTCGCACGCCCGCTTCGCGCAGGTGAAGACGCGCGCCGACGCGCCGCTCGAAGACGCGGTCGCGCTGCTCGTGCGCGAACGCCTCACCGGGCTCGCCCCGCCGGATAACGCCAAGGCAGTGGTCGACGTCTGGCGTCCCGCCATCGAGCAGCGCGGCTCGAAATTCCTGCAGCGCCTCGACAAGCTCGCCGAAGACCAGGAAGCGTTCGGCCGCCTGCTGCGCGATCTGCTGCGCGCCTTGGAACTCACCGAGGAGAACGTCCAGGCCGACCGCGAGGAGAACAACGACGAGGACGAGCAGGACAAGGACGGCAACGAGGGCGACACCGAGTCCGACGAGGCCGGTGAGGAGTCCAGCGATCAAAAGCGCGAGGACGGCGACGCCGACGGCGAGATCAGCGAGACGCAGGAAACGTCCGAATCTTCCAGCGTCGACGATGTCGACAACATGCTCGAAGACTTCGAGCAGTTCGAATCCCCCGAGCCATGGCGCCCGAACACGTCCGTGCTCGATAACCCCGAGGCCTTTGGCTATAAGGTTTTTACGCGCGAGTTTGACGAGGAGATCGGTGCCGAGCAGCTTTCCTCGCCCGAGGAGCTGGAACGCCTACGCGCCTACCTCGACCGCGAACTGCGCGCCCTGTCGAGTGCCGTCGCCCGTCTCGCCAACCGGCTGCAGCGTCGCCTTCTCGCACAGCAGAACCGCGCCTGGGACTTCGATCTCGAGGAAGGCACGCTCGACGCCGCCCGCCTGACGCGCGTCATCATCGATCCCATGCACGCGCTCTCGTTCAAGCGCGAGCGCGACACCGAGTTCCGCGACACCGTCGTGACGCTGCTGCTCGACAACTCCGGCTCGATGCGCGGCCGCCCGATCATGGTCGCCGCTTGCTGCGCCGATATCCTCGCACGCACGCTCGAGCGCTGCGGCGTGAAGGTCGAGATCCTCGGCTTCACCACCCGCGCCTGGAAAGGCGGACAGGCGCGCGAGCAGTGGCTCGCCGCCGGCAAGCCCTCCGCGCCGGGGCGGCTCAACGATCTGCGCCACATCATCTACAAGACGGCCGACGCGCCGTGGCGCCGCGCCAAGCGTTCGCTCGCCTTGATGATGCGCGAGGGTCTCCTGAAAGAGAACATCGACGGCGAGGCCCTGGCCTGGGCGCACCGTCGTCTCCTCGCCCGCCCCGAGCAGCGCCGCATCCTGATGATGATCTCCGACGGTGCGCCGGTCGATGACTCGACCCTATCGGTGAACTCCGGCAGCTATCTGGAGCAGCACCTGCGCCAGGTCATCGACGAGATCGAGCTGCGCTCGCCCGTCGAGCTGATCGCCATCGGCATCGGCCACGACGTCACTCGCTATTATCGCCGCGCCGTGACCATCACCGATCCGAGCGAACTCGCCGGCGCCATGACCGACAAGCTCGTCGAGCTGTTCGAGGAAAAAGGGCGCGAGGAGCGCCCGATCCGCAGCCCGCGCCGGAGGCATCTGAATTGAGTATGCGTGAGTTCTTCAAGTCGCATCGCGGCCGGCGGCTGCGGCTGCCTGCAGGTGTTGCGCTCATCGCCGTTATCGGCGCCGGCATCGCCTACGCCGCCAAGCCGTCCATGGTCGACCTCGTGACCGGGCCGATCAGTGTCGAGGCAAAGCCGCTCGAAGGCTTTGACCGCGTCGATCGCGACAAGACCAAGTTCGGCAAGCTCACATGGCGCGGCGGCCTCGTCCTCACCTCGCCCTCGAATTATTTCGGCGGCTGGTCGGGGCTCGCGATCGACCCCGACGGCAAGAACTTCTTCGCCATCACCGACGCCGGCGCCTGGATGTCGGGCACGCTCACCAGCGACGCCAAGGGCGCGCCCACTGGCATGACGGATGTCACGCTCGGCGCCATCCAGTCTGAGAAGGGCGATCCTCTCCTGCGCAAGAAGGACCAGGATGCCGAAGGCCTCGCCCTCGCCGATGGCACAGTAAAAAACGGCGACGCCTTCATCGCGTTCGAACGCCGCCATCGCATCTCGCGCTACCGCATCGAGGACGGAAAACTTTCGGCGGCTCTTGGCGACGTCACACTGCCGGGCTCGGCCTACAGCATGCCCGACAACGGCGGCTTCGAAGCCATCACAGTCCTCCGTGGCGGTTCCGACAAGGGCAAGCTCGTCGCATTTTCCGAACGCATGCGAGACGACAACGGCAACTACGTCGGCTGGATCTGGCAGAGTAAGCACCGGCCGAAGAAGTTCTACATGACCAACGACGGCGACTACGATGTCACCGACGCCTCGGCACTTCCCGACGGCTCGCTGCTGGTTCTGGAGCGTCGCTTCAGGTTCAGCGAAGGCGTCAGCATGCGCTTGCGGCACATCAAGGCCGGCGAGCTGCGCAAGGGCCGCGTCATCGATGCGGACATCCTCGTCGCCGCCGACACGCGCAAGAACATCGACAACATGGAGGGCCTCGCCAACCACGTTGGACCCGGCGGCGAGATCGTGGTGACGATGATTTCGGACGACAACTACAATTTCGCGGTGCAGCGCACGGTGCTGCTGCAGTTCGCGATCAGTCCTGAGGACCTTGCCATCAAGCAGGGCGGCTCAAAAGCCGACGGCCGCTAGATCGAGCGCTGTAACCCCTCACCCGGGTGCGATCCGTGATCGCATCCGACCTCTCCCTCAGGGAGAGGTTATCGTGCTCCCAAAATTTGCACGTGCCTTAGCCTCTCCCCGGTGGGGAGAGGCCGACG
>CALRVN010000076.1:0-12183 GCA_943371625.1 Hyphomicrobium sp. CS1GBMeth3 | reverse complement strand
CCTCAAAACTTCGGCGTGGCGCGGTACGCAGGCGATCGTCGTCGGCGGCGGGTTCCGCGACAGTCGTGTTGGTGAGCTGGCGGTCGGCCGCACCGAGGTGCTTCTCAAGTCAGAAGACTACAACATCGAGCTGGAGCTCATTCGCAATCATCCGGACGAGGCGGGGCTTATCGGCACCGCGCACCTGATGCCGTCGTGGATGCTGGAAAGCTTCGACGGCATGCTGGCGGTCGATATCGGCGGCACCAATATCCGTGCCGGCATAGTCGAGCTGCGGCTGAAAAAGGCCAAGGACCTTTCGAAGGCCGAGGTGTTCGCGTCCGACCTTTGGCGGCACGGCGACGAGGAGAAGACCAAGCGCGATGACGCGGTCGAACGCCTGGTCGAGATGCTGAACGATCACATCGCAATTGCGACGAAGAAGGGTTTCAAGCTGGCGCCGGTCATCGGTATCGGGTGTCCGGGCCTCATCCGCGAGGACGGCTCGATCGAGACCGGCGCGCAGAACCTCCCCGGGAACTGGGAGAGCAGCCGTTTCAACCTCACCAACTGCCTACGCGAGGCCATTCCGCTTATCGACGGGCACGAGACCCAGGTCGTGATGCACAACGACGCCGTCGTGCAGGGCCTCAGCGAGCTGCCGGTGATGCAGGACTATGACCACTGGGGTGTGCTGACGATCGGCACGGGCCTCGGGAACGCGCGCTTCACCAACCGGCGCAAAGCGACAGATTGAGTCAGCAGCGCCAATCGGACCGGTTGACGATCCGGGCATCCCGCGCCACATGTACGCGGCCTGGATGGGGGCGCGGGGCGTAAGACCCTACGAGCTTGGGCATCCAGAGAAAAATCGTAGGTTGCCGCACCTTAGCGTGCGTGCAGGAGCGTAGCCGCGTGGCCGCGCCGAACGGGGGCCACCATGGCAAAGCGCTTTCTGATCGCTCTCATCATCGTGGGCGCGTTCATCGGCGGATTGGCGTGGTTCAAGCTCATGTTCCTGCCGCAAATGATCAAGCAGATCATGTCCTCGCAGGTTCCGCCGCCAGCCGTCATCACGGCCGAGCCCGCAAAAACGGTGCAATGGATCGAGCGGCTGCCGGCCATAGGCACGCTGATCCCGTCGCAGGGCGTCGAAGTCGCATCGCAGGTGGCGGGCATCGTCGGCGGTATCGGCTTCGAAAGCGGCCAGGACGTTGAGAAGGGCACGAAGCTGGTGCAACTCGACATCTCGGTCGAGCAGGCTGACCTCGCCAGCGCCGCGGCCATCCTCAAAGAGGCCGACGTGTCGTTCAAGCGGCAGACGGACCTCTTGGTGAAGTCGGTCACGTCGGAGGCGAACGTCGACACGGCGCGCGCCAAGCGAGACAGCGCCGAAGCGGCGCTCGACCGGATCAAGGCGCTCATCGGCCAGAAGACGATTTTGGCACCGTTCTCGGGGCGGCTCGGTATCCGCCACGTCGAGCTGGGCCAGTACATATCGCCCGGTCTCTCCATGGTGACGCTGCAGGCGCTCGACCCGGTGTGGGTCGACTTCCCAATGCCGGAGCAGAACGTCGGCAAGCTGAGCGTCGGCCAGGTCGTCAATCTGACGGTCGACGCTTTCCCGGGGAAGATATTCGCGGGCACCATCACCTCGCTAGACGCTCGCGTTTCGCAGGAGACGCGCACGTTGCTGGTGCGCGGCACGGTTCCAAATCCGGAACGCACGCTGCTGCCGGGCATGTTCGCCAACGTCGCTGTGCTTGCCGGCGAGCCGAAGACGCTCGTCACCGTCCCGCGGACCGCGATCACCTACAGCCTCTACGGCGACAGCATCTACGTGCTGAAGCCGAAGGAAGGTGAGCCCGCGCCGGCCAAGCCCGAGGCCAAGGTCTTCGTGGTGGAGCGCCGGTTCGTGAAGACGGGGCAGGTGCGCGATGAGCGCGTCGCCGTCACCTCGGGTCTTGTCGAAGGCGAGCAGGTGGCGACGGGCGGGCAGATAAAGCTGACCAACGGCGCCCAGGTTCGTGTCGACAATTCGCAGGCTCTCGTTGCACCGGCCGTACGGCCCCTTCAGTAAAGGCGAGGGCGACCCATGTCGTTCACCGACATCTTCATCCGGCGTCCGGTGCTCAGCACCGTCGTCAGCCTGCTGATCCTGCTCGTGGGCTTGAGCGCTGCGTTCAATCTGCAGGTGCGGCAGTATCCCGAGCTGTCGAATACGACGATCACGATCACGACCGCCTATCCCGGCGCCAACGCGGACGTGATCAAGGGCTTCATCACGGTTCCGATCCAGCAGGCGGTGGCGAGCGCCGAGGGTATCGATACGCTGACGTCGGCGTCGCGGCAGAACTCCAGCACCGTCACGCTCAACCTGCGTCTCAATGCCGACCCCGATCGCGCAGTCGCCGATGTGCTGTCGAAGGTCAATCAGGTGCGCAGCGTGCTGCCGCCGGAATCGATGGACCCGATTGTCGTCAAGCAGACGGGCGAGTCGACGGCGCTGATGTACCTGTCGTTCAACAGCGACGTGCTCACTTCATCGCAGATCACCGACTACCTGACGCGCGTGGTGCAGCCGAAGCTGCAGACGGTGAACGGCGTCGCCAACGCGCAGATACTCGGCGGCCAGACGTTCGCGATGCGCATCTGGCTCAACCCAGAGAACATGGCCTCGCTTGGCGTCACACCTCTGCAGGTGCGTACCGCGCTGGCGACCAACAACTTCACGACCGCTGCTGGACAGATCAAGGGCGACTTCGTCGAGACGACGATCAATGCCGAGACCTCGCTGGCCAGCGCCGATGCTTTCGGGCAGCTCGTGGTCGCGGCGCGCGGCGACGCGCTCGTGCGGCTTCGGGACATCGCTGAAATCTCGCTCGGCGCCGAGGACGTCAACTCGACGTCGGCGTTCGACGGCCTGAAGGCGGTGTTCATCGGCATCTACTCGACGCCGACGGCCAATCCGCTCACCGTGATCGACGACGTGCGTAAGACGTTTCCCTCGATCGAGGCGGAGCTGCCGCCGGGCATGTCGGCTGCGATCGCGTACGACTCGACGAAGTTTATCGATGCGTCGATCCAAGAGGTGCAGAAGACCCTGATCGAGGCGGCGGTGATCGTCATCATCGTGATCTTCCTGTTCCTCGGCAGCATGCGGTCGACGCTGATCCCGATCGTGACCATCCCGCTGTCGCTGATCGGCGTGATGTTCGCGCTGCTGGCGCTCGGGTACTCGCTCAATTTGCTGACGCTGTTGGCGCTGGTGCTTGCCATCGGCCTCGTCGTCGACGACGCCATCGTCGTGGTGGAGAACATCCACCGGCATATCGAAGAGGGGTTATCGCCGTTCGAAGCCTCCATTGTTGGCGCCCGAGAGATTGCGGTTCCTGTCATCTCGATGACGATCACGCTGGCGGCGGTCTATGCGCCAATCGGCTTCGTGTCGGGCCTCACCGGATCGCTGTTCCGCGAGTTCGCGTTCACGTTGGCGGGTGCGGTCATCGTGTCCGGCATCATCGCGCTGACGCTGACGCCAATGATGTGCTCGAAGCTGCTGAGCAGCGAGCTGTCGTCGGGGCGGTTCGTCAAGTTTCTCGACCGTACCTTCGAGGGGCTGAAGCATCACTACCAGCGCCGCCTCACGCGCACGCTGAACTACCGGCCGGTGACGATCCTCGTGCTCGTCGGCGTCATCGTCGCGACGGGGCTGATGTACGCGACTTCGCAGCAGGAGCTGGCGCCGGAAGAAGATCAGGGCATCCTGTTCAACCTCGTCAAGACGCCGCCGGCCACGAACATCGACTATACCGAGCAGGTCACGGACCACCTCTACAAGGTGTTCAACGAGGTGCCGGAGAAGGAGCACGTGTTCGCCATCAACGGCATGGGCGGCGACGTGCACCAGGCGTTCGCGGGCATCCTGTTCAAGCCGTGGGAGGAGCGTAACCGCACGCAGGCGCAGATCCTGCAGGAGTTGCAGCCGAAGGTGAACAGCATCGCCGGTGCGCAGGTGCTGACGTTCGGAAATCCCTCGCTGCCGGGCTCGACCGGCGGGCCGCCGATCCAGTTCGTCATCACGACGACTGCGGACTACGAGCAGCTGGCGCAGGTGCTGCAGAAGGTGCAGCAGAAGGCGATGGAGAGCGGTCTCTTCATCTTCGCCGACAGCGACCTGAAGTTCGACACGCCGCAGATCGAGGTGAAGATCGATCACGCCAAGGCCAACAGCCTGGGCATCACGATGCAGGACATCGGCGCCTCGCTGGCGACACTGCTGGGCGGCAACTACGTCAACCGCTTCAACCTCTATGGCCGCAGCTATCAGGTCATCCCGCAGGTGCCGCGCGAGTTCCGGCTGCAGCCGGATTGGATCAAGCGCTATCAGGTGAAGACGTCGTCGGGGCAGATGGTGCCGCTGGCGACGGTGGTGGACGTGCGCGAGAGCGTGCAGCCGAATGCGCTGACCAGCTTCCAGCAGCTCAACTCGGCCACGCTGCAGGGCGTGCCGTTCCCGGGTCGCACCATCGGCGAGGTGATCACGTTCCTGAAGGAGCAGTCTAAGGAGCTGTTCCCCGAGTCCTTCACCTATGACTTCCAGGGCGAGAGCCGTCAGTACGAGCAGGAAGGCAATCGTCTGGTCGTCACGTTCATTTTCGCGCTGATCATCATCTACCTGGTGCTGGCGGCCCAGTACGAGAGCTTCCGCGACCCGCTGATCATTCTGATCGCGCTGCCGACGTCGATCTTCGGCGCGCTGCTGCCGCTGACGTTCGGTCTCGGGACGATCAACATCTACACGCAGATCGGCCTGGTGACGCTGATCGGGCTCATTTCCAAGCACGGCATCCTGATGGTCGACTACGCCAATCAGCTGCAGGCGGAGAAGGGGATGGGCCGGCGCGAGGCGATCGAGGAAGCCGCGGCCATCCGGTTGCGGCCGATTCTGATGACGACGGCGGCGATGGTGATCGCCATGGTGCCGCTGATCATGGCCACGGGTGCGGGTGCCGCGTCGCGGTTTGCGATCGGCATCGTTATCGCGTTCGGCATGACGATCGGCACGATGTTCACGCTGTTCGTGACGCCGGCGGTGTACACGTACATCGCGCGTGAGCATCGGAGCGATGCTGCTGCCGCGGCGACGCCAAGCGGGCACGCACACGGCCCGGCGGAGTAGTCGCTACTGCTGCTCGGACCGTTAGTGGCCCATGGCGAGGTCGTAGAGGACCTTGATGTTGAGGACGATGACTACGGCGGCGACGATCACCGCCAGTGCCGTCACCCAACGCGGTGCGGTGAGTTCGCCCATCTTGCGCCTGTCAGCCGTGAAGAGCACGAGCGGGACGATGGCGAACGGCAGCTGCATCGAGAGCACCACCTGACTGAGGATCAGCAGCGCGCCGGTGCCGTTCTCGCCATAGAGGATGATGCCGATGCTGGCCGGAATGAGCGCCAGTCCGCGCGTTGCAAGCCGTCGCATCCAAGCCGGAATGCGCAGATTGATGAAGCCTTCCATCACGACCTGACCGGCCAGTGTCGCGGTGACGGTCGAGTTCAAGCCGCAGCAGAGCAGCGCGACACCGAATAACGTGGCGGCGCCCGATGATCCGAGCAGCGGCACGAGCAAATGCTGAGCCTGCTCGAGATCGGCAACGCCCGTGTGCCCGGCCTTATGGAAGGTCGCTGCCGCCAGGATGAGGATCGAGGCATTGACCAGCAGCGCCATCATCAGTGCGATGGTCGAATCTATGGTTGCGAACTTGATCGCCTCGCGCTTGGCGGGGACGGTGTTGCCGATGGCGCGGGTCTGCACGATCGAGGAGTGCAGGTAGAGATTGTGCGGCATCACCGTGGCGCCGAGGATGCCCATCGCGAGGTAGAGCATCTGCGGGTTGCGCACGATTTCGACCGTCGGGGCAAAGCCCAAGATGACTTGGCGCCAATCGGGATCGGCCAGCGCCACTTGCACGCCGAAGCATACGGCTATGACGAGCAGCGTCGCTACGACGAAGGCCTCGATCCAGCGAAACCCGAGGTTCTGCAGATAGAGTATGAGGAATACGTCGAGGGCGGTGATGAACACGCCGATCTCGAGCGGGATGCCGAACAGCAGGTTGAGGCCGATCGCGGTGCCGATGACCTCGGCGAGGTCGGTGGCGCAGATGGCAATCTCGGCGAGAACCCAGAGGACGAAGGCGACGGGCTTGGGGAAGGAGTCGCGGCAGGCCTGCGCCAGATCGCGGCCGGTCGCAAAGCCGAGGCGGGCGCAAAGAGCCTGCAGCAGGATCGCCATGATGTTGGAGATGAGGGCGATGCAGAGCAGCGTGTAGCCGAAGGTGGAGCCGCCAGCGAGCGAGGTCGCCCAGTTGCCGGGATCCATGTAGCCGACGGAGACGAGATAGCCTGGGCCGAGGAACGCGAAGAGGCGGCGCCAGCCGACGCCCTGGACAGGAATGGAGCCCCAGACCTCGCGCAGCGAGGGCTCGCCGCGCGTGTTGCGCCAACCGTTTGTCGGAGCGGCCCCTGCGGATGCCGCTACGCCATCCGGCTCCCGTGTCACTTCCTGCATCGCGATTACCAGCCCTATCGAGAGCTAGCGCCCCCTAGTTGCGAATGACTTGCAACTGCAGAATGGCAGAGTGCGAGGCCCAAAGTCAATGGGGCCCTCAGAGGCTGCGTCTGTCGTGAGCGGGTTCGCGGCCCGCGGCGACATCCGCCGCGCCGTCGAAGAGCTGGGCATCGCCATAGAAAACGAGCGCCGACCCGTTGCCGGCTTTGGCGCGGTACATGGCGACGTCGGCCTTGTGGAGGATGTCGGCGACCTCGACGCAATCGTCGGGAATGAGAACTACGCCCACCGCGACGCCGATGCGGTGATTGACGCCTTCGACCGAAATGTCGTTGGCAAGGGCGCTGATGTAGCGGTGTCCGATGGACATGGCGCCGGCCTGGTCGACGTCGTAGGCGAGCACGGCGAACTCGTCGCCGCCGAGCCGTGCGAGGACATCGGTCGGGCGTGCGACGCGCTTCAGCCGCTCGGCGATGACAAGGAGCAGACCGTCGCCTGCCGCGTGACCGTAGCGATCGTTGACCTTCTTGAAGCCGTTGAGATCGAGGAGGAAGAACGCGTCGCGCGTACCTGCCGTCTTGGGGCTGAGTTCCTTCAGGCGGGCGAGAACGGCGCGCCGGTTCGGCAATTCGGTCAGCTCGTCGCACATCGCCTGCTCGCGCAGCTCGCTCATCTCGGTGTCGACTTCTGCGCGCCTAGCCAGCGCGACGTGCTCCTCGCGGATTCGCCGCACGACGAAGGCCATGATGCACAATGCCAGCAGTATGGTCAGAGCGATGGCTTCGAGGAGCGAGATCTGCTGCTCCTCTGCAGTCAGTTCATGCGCGAAATGGAAGAGGTCGAATTCGATCGCGAGCAGAAGTCCGGCCGCCAGCAAGCTGACAGCCAGGAGCGCGTCCTGCACGCTGGCCCAGGGATTATTGGCGATGGATCGGAGAATCGAATTCCGCATCGCCTGCTAGAGTCCTCTGCAATGCCTGTATCGCGAGCGAAATCTAGTCCAGAGCGCCGAACAAACTGTAAAGCCCGTCCGTCCGCTGATCTTCGGCAAGCAGCGGTTGCAGATGACGTATACGGAATCCCCAAACAGGCGTGGATGGGCGTCAGCCCTGGTGCCGCGAATCTGCTATGGCCTCAATATGTTGCGCGTTCGATGCCGCGATGAGAGGCCGATCCGCGTGCCCATAGGGGGGCAAGGCAAAACTTACGGATTGCTTGCCCTGGCGATGGTCCTCGTCGCCGGAGCGCCTTCTGGCGCGCGTGCCGGGGATGATTGTTGCGCTGATCTGGAGCAGCGTATCGAGGAATTAGAGGCCAGCGTCGCGCGGAGGGGCAACCGCCGTGTAACCGTCACGTTCACTGGTCTCATCAACAACGCGGTGATGGCTTGGGACGACGGGGCCGAACGCAACGCCTACGTCGTCACCAATGACAACCAACGCTCGCGCTTTGCTTTTGTCGGTAACGCTGCGATCGGTCGCGGCTGGGAGGCAGGCTACGCGCTCGATGTGGGCATCCGAGCGGCCAACTCGAAGCTCGTCAATCAATTCGCGGACGGAGGCTTCGGCCAGCGTCCGCCGACTGGGTTCGATTTGCGCAGCTCGGTCTGGTACCTGCGCAACAAGTCGTACGGCTCCGCGTTTCTCGGCACCACATTCGCCGCGACGGATCGCATCGCGAACTCGAACACGACGCAGACCGAGTGGTTCGATGCCTACGCGGCGCCGGAAAATGCCGGCCTCGGGATGTTTCTGCGCTCGGCAGAGAACGGCAAGCTCACGCGGAGCTTGCTCAATTGGCGGCGTATCATCGGCGCAGGCGGCGATCAGCCGGGTGAAAGCCAGCGCGGCTTCTCGCTGATGAAGTACGTTTCGCCGACGTGGAACGGCTTCACGTTCGCCACCGATTGGGTGGCCACGGATTTCTGGGACGTCGCGCTGCGCTATCGCAAGGAGATCGCCGGCTTCGATGTTGCTGCGGGCGTCGGATACCTGCAACTGGAGCCGGGGTCGCGCACGCGCAGTGTTTGCCCGGCGGCATTCTTCACCGGCGGCGAGGATGCAACGGCCTGCCAGCAGCTACGCGGATCTGTCAGCATCAAGCATCTCGAAACGGGATTGTTCGTGAACTTCGGTGCCGACCTCACCAACGACGGTATCGTCGACAACACGGTGAGATTCAGGGAAACGGGCGTCGGGCAGCGGGAAACGTTCTTCTCGGGTCAGGCGGGCATCGAGCAGCAGTTTAACGCGCTCGGCAAGACGACGATCTACGGCGACTACTACACCTACAGCGGCAGCGCGCCGTCCGTGCTCACCGTCGGTCCGGGCGATCCGCTCAATCCAACGGGGCTCGGCACATGGACAGTGTGGAATTCGAATGTCGATATGTGGGGCGCCGGCATCGCGCAGGGGATCGATAGCGCGTCGACGATCCTCTATCTTACGTACCGACACGTCAGCGGCGACATCACGCTGCGGCAACTCGAGGGCCGCACGGCCTCGGGACCGATCGCGGGTGCGCCGATCGACGACCTCGATCTGATGATGAGCGGCGCCGTCATCCGGTTCTAGCTGCGATCAGTGCATCGCGCGGCGGATGACGCGGTGAACGAAGGCGAGCTTGGTCACTGCAAGATCGGGAATGACGAAGGGATAGAAATCTTCGTGACCCATGCTGCGGTTGATGTCGTTGAGCGCCAGCGTCAGCGGGATCCAGCGGGTGATAAGCGAGTCGAAGCTTTCTACGCGATACACATCGAGCGACTTCTGCTGCCACGGCGGTGCGAAGCGACCGGAGCGCGGCTCGCTGCGATGTACGGCTGCGGTATCCAACGCGTCGATCATGTGCAGGTAGTGCGCCCAGGTCTCGGCCCAGTCCTCCCACGGATGCGAGCTGGCGTAGGCCGACACGTGGCTGAGTGCCCACTCGGCGGGCGGACCTTGCGAGTGGTGGCGTTCGAGCGCTGCGCCGTAATGCACGCGCTCATCGCCGAAGAGTTCGCGGAAGGGCTCGAGGTTGCGCGTGTCGTCGATCAGCAGCATCCAATAGTAGTGGCCGCTCTCGTGGCGCAGATGGCCGAGCATCGAGCGGTAGGTCTCCGCCATCGCCTTACGCTGGCGCTCGCGCTCGACGGAATCCGCTTCGCCGACGGCAATGGTGATAACGCCGTCGAGATGCCCGGTCAGAGCGTCGTTGACGAAGTCGAAGTTGAGCGGCGCCTTGCCGACCGCGGCGCCGTCGAGCGGAAGCCCTAGGCGCAGGAGCGAATAGATAAGCCGCTTCTTGGCGCGCTCGAACTCACCCCAGGCGAGCACGTTCACCGGATCGGCGAGGTTGGGAATGGTGCGGTTCAGCTCACACGCGACGCAGAACTGCGACTGCGAGTCGGCCGGGACGAGCCAGTTGCAAACCCCGTGCGCCATGTTGGCGCAAAAGCGCAGGCGCCTGCTGGCGCCCTTCTTATACTCACGATAGAGACCAGTGCCGGTCTCGACGACGGTGCGAATTTCCAGCTTATCGGGGCGAAAGCCGAGCGGGTGCCCGCAACGCAGGCACTGGATGTTCTCAAAGTAGACAGTATTGCCGCAGGCGCCGCACTTGTATGTCTGCACCGTGTCCTCATCCAACCCGGTTCCCCCGCTGCCCATTACAGCGCATCTCCGGCGGATTCACCTTTATTGCGTGCCCAAACTTGTTGCATCGCGCCTAACCTCCGGGCAATGCCTGATCTTCGTGCTCGACGAAAGATGTTCTATGGTCCTCGCGCTGCACTGCACAAGGGCACTCCTTCTGAACGGGTTCTGATGCCAATCCATGTCGCTCTGACGCACCGGACGGCCTACCAATACGACCGCGTAATCGGAATGGGTCCGCAGGTGATCCGCCTGCGCCCGGCGCCACACTGCCGGACCCCGATCCTCAGCTATTCGCTGAATATCGAGCCGAAGCTTCACTTCCTCAACTGGCAGCAGGATCCGTTCGCGAACTACTGCGCGCGGTTGGTGATACCCGAAAAGACGGACAAGTTCGTCGTCACGGTCGATCTCGTCGCCGACATGGCGGTGATCAACCCGTTCGACTTCTTCGTCGAGGAGGGGGCGAAGGCGTGGCCCTTCGCTTACGAGCCCGACCTCAAGAAAGAGCTGACGCCGTATCTCGAGCCGGCACCGGCGGGGCCGCTGCAGCGCAAGCTACTCGCCTCGCTGCCGACCAAGAATGACGTGACGGTCGACTTTCTCATCGACGTCAACCGCAGGGTCCACGAGGAAGTGGAATATTGCGTGCGTCTCGAGCCAGGCATCCAGACGCCGGAAGAGACGTTGACCAAGAAATCGGGCTCGTGCCGCGACTCGGGCTGGCTGCTGGTGCAGTTGTTGCGCCACATCGGTTTTGCCGCGCGGTTCGTCTCGGGCTACCTCATCCAGCTTCGGCCGGACGTGAAGCCCGTCGATGGCGGCGCGGCAGGCGCATCGGTCGACTTCACCGATTTGCATGCGTGGGCCGAGGTCTACGTTCCGGGCGCTGGCTGGATCGGCCTCGATCCGACGTCGGGTCTGCTCGCGGGCGAGGGGCACATCCCGCTGGCGGCGACGCCGCAGCCTTCGAGCGCTGCTCCGATCAGTGGTGCGCACGAGGCCGCAGAGGTCGAGTTCGACTTCTCGATGAAGGTCGAGCGCATTCTCGAGACGCCGCGGGTCACGCTGCCTTACAGCGAGGAGACGTGGCAGGCCGTTCTCACGGCCGGCCAGCAGGTCGATGATCGTCTCAACAAAGCTGACGTGCGCCTCAGCATGGGCGGCGAGCCGACGTTCGTGTCCATCGACGACATGGATGGCGAAGAGTGGAAGACCGACGCCGTCGGCCCGACTAAGCGGGCCTATGCGGAAGACCTCATCCGGCGGCTACGCGATCGTTTCGCGCCCGGTGGGTTGCTGCACTATGGCCAGGGCAAGTGGTATCCGGGCGAGCAGCTTCCGCGCTGGGCGTTCGCGCTCTACTGGCGCCGCGATCAGCAGCCGCTGTGGGAGAACGACACGCTGATCGACAGCGAGCGCAAGCCGCTGAACGCGACGGTGGAGGATGCCGGCAAGCTCATGGGCGCGCTGTGTACTCAGCTTGGATTGCCGGCGGACAGCGGCATTCCGGCGTTCGAAGATCCCGGCTACTACGCGCTCGTCGAGCAGAAGCTGCCGCTCAACGTGACGCCGGAGGAGAACAAGCTGCAGGACCCGGCGGAGCGTGCGCGCATCGTGCGCGTCTTCGAGCACGGGCTCGACAGGCCGGTCAGCTATGTTCTGCCAGTGCAGGTGTGGCAATCGCCGGATCTCGGCCGGCGCTGGGTGACAGAGCGCTGGGGTCTGAGGCGCAACAAGCTCTATCTGATGCCGGGAGATTCGCCGGCCGGATTCCGCCTGCCGATAAACTCACTGGCCGCGCTGCCGGCGTACGACTTCCCTCACGTGCTACCGCGCGATCCGTTCGGCGACACGCCGCCGCTGCCCGGGCGCGAGATTCTCGTTCAGCAGCGGCGCGCGGTTATGCTGCGGCCCGCGCCGGTTCCGCCGCCGCTGGGTCCGAGCGAGATTTATGGTTCGGTGCGTACGGCCCTTGCGATCGAGCCGCGCGAC
>CALRVN010000075.1:0-12237 GCA_943371625.1 Hyphomicrobium sp. CS1GBMeth3 | reverse complement strand
TCGGGCGGGCCATCGACAACGACAGGCGCTTCGTCTCTGCGGTTTCTTCGACAGGTGATCTCGTTGCGCGTGAAGAGTATCTCGGAAAGACGGCTGCGGCAGCGACGGCAAATCTCGCCAGCATGATGCTATCGATCAAGCATCTCATGGGGGCGTACGACTCGAAGACGTTCAAGCTGGCCGTGTTCTCGGTGCAGGCGTCACCCACCGTGGCCAACCAAGGCAAAGTGCAGTGGAGCTATTCCTATAACGGCATGGCTGCGCCCTCGAAGTGCTCCGACTATGCGCTCCCCACCAGCCTCGTGCCGAAGGGCGGAAGTGTGGTAGTTGTCGATGCGAGCTATGGCTTCAAGTCCCTATTCGGAACCTACGTGCCGGGGATGACATCGGACATGACCTGGACTGAAAAGGTCTACAATAACCCCCGAAACTCCTGCGTGGACTACCTCTACGGGGACAACTGCCTCAGCCCCTGCTGATTTTCAGCCGTCTGCTCATTGCCGCAATCTTGCCATCGCCAGCGGATGGACAATTCGCTGCAGCGGAGCGCGAATACGACTTGCTCCACCTCGCGCCCGGCATATGCTATTCATTCGTCAGTCTTCAAACGACTTAGCGTGCGGACATAAGCACATGGGACGACGCTCTATACATACTCCTGAAGAATTGCGTGAATTGATTATCGACGCGACCACGGCAATCGTCGAGCAGCAGGGCCTTGAAGGGCTCTCTGCACGGGAGATCGCCAAGCGGATCGGCTACTCGCCGGGGACTCTCTATAATGTTTTCGAGAACCTCGACGACCTCCTACTGATTATCGAAGCGCGGTTGCTTGACGACCTCGCTTCGCGTCTTGCGAGTACTGATGCGTCGGGCTCTCCGACCGAACGCCTTCGGCGTCTCGTGGGGGCCTATTATGCCTTCACGCAGGAGCGGCCGAAGCTCTGGAACCTGCTCAACGAGCACCGCATGCCATCCGGCAGAGCGGTGCCGGAGTGGTACCAGGGGAAGCTCGACAAGTTGCTGACGGCGCTCGACGACGCACTGGTGCCGTTACTATCGGACAGCGATCCGAGCACGAGACGACGGCACGCCCGCACATTATGGGCGAGCGTGCATGGGATGACGTCATTGTCGACGGCGGACAAGCTCTCGCACGTGACGGCACACTCGGGTCGAACGCTGGTCGACGATCTGGTGCTCAACTATCTCGCCGGCCTGCAGAGCGGCCAAGTTTCGCCGATCCACTAGTGGACTTTGCGATGCGCCGGCGCCGGGGTTAGCGCCCCGGCGCCGTCGTCTCGGCAGGTGCCGGCAGAGAGCCGGTGACGGCAGGCGTCGCGTGCTCGGACGGGCTGGCGGCAACCTGGCTGCGCGGCGCAAGACCACGGAACCATATCTCCTTGGGCAGGAGACGATCGTTGAGCGCCGTCCACATGGGACGCGACGTGATGCCTTCGTAGAAGGTGCCGATCGACGGCGTGACAAACAGCATCGCCACCGCTGCGGCGGCCATGGCGGCTGACCCCCAAGGATTGCGCCAGTCATACGGCTTGAAGGCGGTGCCGAACGACTTCTTGATGTGATTGCCGAGCACGTCGACGGAATAGATTTCGTCGAGGATCAAGTGCGTCAGGAAGCCGATGAACAAGAACCCTCCGGCGAGCCAGGCGACGCCGTCGGGACGATCGAAGACGTAATAGAACATGAGGACGGCGGCGAATGCCGATGCCAGGCCGGCAATCCACGAATGCCAGACGCCACGGTGGTGCGCCATCTTATGGAAGGCGTTACGCAGGCCATAGCGCACGAACAGCAGCGACCCTATCCATAAGATCCACATCTCGGCGATCGACAGGCGCGGCGCGAAGTGAAACAGCAGCGAGAAGGAGAAGAAAACCGCGAGGCCGGCGAACAGGGCCCGGCTGGGACGGGAGTCCTTCAGGTCGATGTCGGGCAGGACCGATCCGAGCGATCCGGCGAGCGTAACGGCGACCAGGTTCTCGGGCGCGATGACGTCCGCGGCCAAGGTGAGCGTGGCTAGAGTGCCCGCGACGATCGTTCCGACAACGATATGCGTAGGGAAGTTTGCCATGGATTGTGCCCTCCACTCGCCCAGCGCAGTCCTGAGCCCCTTACCCTCTCCCGATCAGATTCGGGGGCCGCGCGCGAGTAAGCCGCACACGATGCGTGTGGAAAACCGGGGCAGATTCGGCGCTGCGGCAAAGCCGGTTAGGGCTTGCCCTGGAGCGGCTTAGCGGCTTAATGGCCCCGATGAAAATGCCCACCGAAAGCGATAATCGCCGCCACCACTTCATCGCCGCGAGCAGCATTGCCGTGGCGCTGGCGGTGCTGGGCATCAAGTATGCCGCCTACGTGATGACGGGCAGCGTGGCGCTGCTCTCCGACGCGCTGGAAAGCATCGTCAACGTGGTGACGGCGATCGCCGCGCTGATCGCCATCCGCATCAGCGCGCAGCCGCCGGACCGGGGGCATCCATTCGGACATCATAAGGCGGAGTACTTCGCTGCGGTGTTCGAAGGGGCGCTGATCATCGTGGCGGCCGCGCTCATTTTCAGGGAGGCGCTCGGCGCAATCTTGGAGCCGCGCGACCTCAACCAGCCCGTGGCCGGCTTGATGGTCAACGGCGTCGCCACCGCGATCAACGCGGCCTGGGCTTACGTGCTCATCCAGCGGGGGCGGGCGCTGAGCTCGCCGGCGATGGAAGGCGACGGCAAGCACCTCTTCAGCGACGTCATCACGTCGATCGGCGTGCTCCTGGGCCTCACGCTGGCAACCATCACGGGATGGAGCATCCTCGATCCGCTGCTGGCTGGCGTCGTCGCGCTCAACATCCTGCGCATCGGCTACAATCTCGCCATCGAGTCCATGAGCCAGCTGATGGACCAGGCGGCGTCGCCGGAGATCGAAGCGCGCATACGTGCGGCAATTCGTGCCAACGGCGAGGGGGCGCTGCAGGCACATGACATCCGGACGCGCACCGCGGGCCCGCAGACGTTCATCGAATTTCACCTTGTAGTGCCGGGGGAGATGACCGTCGAAGCGGCGCACGAGATCTGCGACCGGATCGAGGATGCGCTTGAAAACGAGCTGGTGAACACGGACGTCTCCATCCACGTGGAGCCGGATCACAAGGCCAAGCCCGTAGCCGCAGTGGAGCTTTAAGCTAAACGAGCGATTGGTCTGGCCGCGGCGGAGGGCATAGGCCTTCTATCGCCCGCATGAGCAGGCATTTGAAACTCGGCGCCGCCGCAGCGGTGATCGCCGTCGGGGCGGCGGCATCCTCCCCCATCGCCCAGGGTTCCCCGAAGTCATCGGACGAGGTGACGATCACGCTCGTCGGTGACGTCGGGCTGAACCGCTCCGGGCAGCCGGTGGAGCCGGACGGCGTGCTGCGCGGTACGTTCCAGACATGGTCCGAGACGACGTCGGGTATCGATCAGGAGATCAACGGCGACCTCAATTTCATGAACGTCGAGACGGTGGTCACTGATCGCAACGACCTGCCACCCGACCTCAAGGAGCAGAGCTCACCGTTCAACTTCCGCACGCATCCGAACGGCATCGACTATCTCGTCTCGCGCGGGTTCAACCTTCTGTCGCTCGCCAACAATCACTCGATGGACTACGGGCTCGCGGGCCTGGAAGAAACGCTGAAGCACGTCGGAAAGCTGGAGAACCAGAAGCTCGCCGTCGCGGCGGGCGTCGGCATGAACAGCGAGGAGGCCAGCCGGCCGAAGCGGGTGAACGTCAAAGGCTCGGAGATTGCGTTCGCGGCGACGGGGATCGTCACGAACAATCTGGAGCGGCATCGCGCCGGTTCGGAAAAGCCCGGGCAGAGCGCCTATCGCTTCGACGACGATTTCGCCGAGGTGCGCAGCCGGCTCGTTGCTGCGCCGGCGGATTATCGCATCCTGTCGATCCACTACGGCGAAGAGGGGCGCGTGCGCGCCGACGCCAAGCAGTTCGCGGACTACCGCGAGCAGGCGGCCAGGAAGGACGGCATTGATCTCATTGTCGGACATCACGCGCACGTGGTGCGTGGCGTCGAGCTGGCGGGAAAATCGCTGATCTTCTACGGGCTGGGCAACTTCCTGCATCAGGGCACCGCCGACATCACCAAGAAGGGCATCTGCCGCAATTGGGGTCTGATGGCGCGCGTGCATCTGAAGAAGCAGGCCGACGGCAAGCTGGCGCTGCGGGCGGTGGAAGCCATTCCGGTGACAGACACGCACTTTCGTCCGCGGCCGCTGACCGGAGAGGAAGGCGCGGCGCACATTTACGCGCTGAACTACCTCGATGCCGATCTCGGGCCGGGGTCGAACGGCATCGCCTTCGCGCCACAGGCCAACGGCACCGGGCTCTATTGCCTGCCGGGCGCCGGCAAAGACGGGGGCTCGATCGGGCCGCTGTGCAAGGCATACCAGCCAGCGCCGCCGATTCCCGATGACTTGCGCAGCGACATCGACAGCTCCTGCGCCAAGTAGGCTTCGCGGCTTCGGCATTGCGCGGAGCGCGCGATGGCCGCTAATAGCGCCATGGGCACCGATCATCTCCCCAGCGTGAGGCTGTTCGTCGACGCACCGCTGTCAGGCGGCGCCGCGATCGCGTGCACGCCGGAGCAGGCGAACTATCTCGTCAACGTGCTGCGGCTCGGGGTGGATGCGGAGATCCTCGTCTTCAACGGCCGCGACGGCGAATGGCGCGCCAAGATCACCGACGCGGGCAAACGTCGCTGCGCGCTGGAATGCGTCGCCCAGGTTCGCCCGCAGCTCGATGGTCCCGACGTGCATTACATTTTCGCGCCGCTGAAACATGCGCGGCTCGACTACATGGTGCAGAAGGCGACCGAGCTCGGGGTAGCGCACCTGCAGCCCGTACTGACGCGGCGCACGGTTGCCGCGCGGGTCAACCTGGAGCGCATGCGGGCGAACGCCATCGAAGCCGCTGAGCAATGCGGGGTGCTGCGGGTGCCAAGCGTCGGGGAGCCGGTGAAGCTCGAGGCGCTGCTGACAGGCTGGGACACCAACCGCCGGCTGATTTTTTGCGATGAATCCGCGGCGCTATCCGGCCCGCTCGCGGCCCTCGATTCAGTCGCACCGGGCCCGCTCGCAGTGCTGATCGGACCGGAAGGCGGATTCGATCCCGCGGAACGCGAGCTGCTGCTGGCAAAGCCGTACACGGCGGCGATCTCGCTCGGGCCGCGCATCATGCGCGCGGATACCGCGGCGGTCGCCGCGCTGGCGCTGGTCAACGCCACGCTCGGCGACTGGCGCTAGCGCGACCCAAAAAACGGAAGAGGCCGCCTGGTGGGGCGACCTCGGAAAATCCATCGCGTCGAGGCGGGCCTACTTGCCGCACTTCTCGTCGAGCTTGTCCATGGAGGCATCGTACTTTTTGCCGTCCTCGGACTCCGGATCAAGATCAGCACCGGCTTCGAATGCGGTCTGGAACTCGGGTCCGAGCTGCTTCATGAAGCCGTCCATCTGCTTGTCGAGCTCTTCGGCCTTGCTGTCATCTTCCGCGTCCGCAGAGGACATCACCTTGCTCATCTCGCAGTAGACTTTCAGCTTCGCGGCATCGCCGGCGACGGTATCGAAAGTCTTGACCGCCGCATCAACCGCGGCATTGGCGGCAAACGCCGGCGAAGCGAGAAGGCCGCAGAGGGCAATAGCGGCCAGGGACTTTTTCATTGTGGTCTCCCATAGGGTTGTGAGCAAACGTAGGGCGAAGCGGGTGACTGGCGTATGACGGGGTTCGACTCGTCAGGCATATCCGAAACTACAAACGACGGCGAGGGAACAAAGCCGTCGACCCGCCTGGACAATCCGGAGAAGATTCCTGGCGCGCAATAGTGTTTTTTTGTGGTAGCTGCATTTGGCCCGCCCCGACCGCCGGTCCGGGTTGCGCGGGGCCGTCCAAGGCCTTAGAGGCTCACCTTCCGAATGCCGCAACCTATCGGCGCTAGACTGTGTCGCGCCGCCGACATCTGAGCTGCCAAGCCCCGGATCCCAAACAACTTCGTCGAACTCTGTAGGCCCGCTGAATGTCCACCCGTCAAGAAGGCGCGCCGGCGCCGAGCGTTGGTTCGCGCGACGATCTCGTGGCATGGATCGCGGCCGGCGAGAAGCCGAAAGACGCGTGGCGCATCGGCACCGAGCACGAGAAATTTGTCTTCCATACCGACACCCTGACGCCGGTTGCCTACGAGGGCGATCGCAGCATCTCGGCGCTGCTCAACGCGCTCATCACGCGCTTCGGCTGGGACCCGATCATGGAGGGCGACACGGTCATCGCGCTGAAGCGCGAGGGCTGCGAGATCTGCGGCAACATCAGCCTCGAGCCGGGCGGCCAGTTCGAATTGTCGGGCGGCGCAGTCGAAACGCTGCACGAGACGGCGGCGGAAACGCGCGGGCATCTGCGCCAGATCCTCAGCGTCGGCGAGCCGCTCGGCATCGGCTTCATCGGCCTGGGGTTTTCGCCGAAGTGGACGTTGGGGGAGACGCCGCACATGCCGAAGCAGCGCTACGGCATCATGCGGCGCTACATGCCGACTGTCGGCTCGCGCGGCCTCGACATGATGTACCGGACGGCGACGATCCAGGTGAACCTCGACTTCGCCAACGAAGCCGACATGGTCAAGAAGCTGCGCGTGTCACTGGCGCTGCAGCCGATCGCGACGGCGCTGTTTGCGTCCTCGCCGTTCACGGAAGGCAAGCTCAACGGTTTCAAGTCGATGCGCAGTGAAGTGTGGCGCGACACCGACAAGCGGCGCACGGGCATGCTGCCGTGGGCGTTCGAAGAGGGCATGGGCTACGAGCGCTATGTCGACTATGCGCTCTCGGTGCCGATGTATTTCGTCTACCGGAACGGAAACTACATCGACGCCTCGGGAGCCTCGTTCCAGGCCTTCCTCGACGGCAAGCTGCCGCAACTGGCCGGCGAGCGGCCGACCATCGCCGACTGGTCGGACCACCTCACGACCCTGTTTCCCGAGGTGAGGCTGAAGCGTTTCCTGGAGATGCGCGGCGCCGACAGCGGCCCCTGGCAGCGCATCTGTGCCCTGCCCGCGTTCTGGGTTGGGCTTCTCTACGACACGCAGGCGCTCGATGCGGCTTGGGACCTCGTCAAGGACTGGACGGCGGAAGAGCGCGAGGATCTTCGCAACGCGGTTCCGAAGTCGGCGCTGCAGACCAAGTTCCGCTCGACCACTGTGCAGCATATCGCGCGTGAAGTGCTGCGCATTTCGCGCCGGGGCCTACGCGCGCGGCAGCGCATCAATGCCGCCAGCCAGGACGAGACGCAGTACCTCGACCTGCTCGACGAGATGGCCCTTTCGGGGAAGACTTTGGCCGACCGCCTGATCGAGCGCTACGACGGCCCCTGGGAGCGGCAGGTCGACTACGTGTTCGAGGAATACGCCTTCTAAACAGGCTGCAAACCCCCTGGCGCGCCGGTTCAGGTTGTGTTCATCCTAGGGGACGTTTACTCGGACCTTGGGCACCGTAGGGCATTCTCAGGGTTTCCGTTTCGACGGGCCGAAGCGGTACTAGCGGCGGGAGAAAGAACGTGCTCGGAAGCAAGTTGAACTGGGCGCTGATGTGCGGCTTGGCGATCCTTGCTGCAGTCATCGGATTCGGCCTCGCATCGAGCGATCGAGTCGCCGCGGGCTCGTGCGGCTCCAGCTGCAAGAACGAATATAATCAGTGCCGTATCTCGACCAAGGGCGCGGGAAGCTGCGAGATCGCCTTCACGCGCTGCATGCAGAGCTGCATCGTTCGTAAGTAGACTACGGCGCCCTGCCTGGGTTGCCACGGCACCCACGGCAATCGGACGGCCCAGCGCTAATTATCAGGCGGCGGCCGGGGAGGGGGATGACCGAACCCCCGCTTCAGCTCGGCATAGGCCTGCCGCGCCGGCACCGACACGATCTCCCGCTCCGGCCAGCGCAACGCCGTCAGCTTGCCGCCGAACACGCAGCCCGTGTCGATGCACAGCGTATTGTTCTGCCACTCCGCCTCGGCGACAGGCGTGTGCCCGTAGATGACAGCCGTGTCGCCGCGATAGTCCGCCGCCCAATTGTATCGCTCCGGCAGCCCGTCGGCACCGACGCGGCCCGAGGTATCGCCAAAGAGCCCAAACTCGTGCGCGCGGGGATAGGCTCTGCCCAGCATGCCCTCGCGGATGCCGGCATGCGCGACGGCGAGCCCGCCGCCGTCGAGCCAGGAGTGGCTCGGCAGCTGGCCGAGAAACGCCACCGCCCTCGCCCGCAGCGCTTCGCCCTCACCGTCGAGCTGCGTGATCGTTCGCTCCAGCCCGCCGCCGATCTTGACCTTGTTGCCCTTGAGCCAACGCAGCAGCTTATCGTCGTGATTGCCGGCGATCGTGTGTGCGTGCCCCGCCGCCGCCATGTCCATGACGATGCGCAGCACGTCCGGCGAGTTCGGCCCGCGGTCGACGAGATCGCCGACGAAGAAGACCGTCCGCCCTTTCGGCGCTGTTGAGTGCGCGCGCCGCTCATCGCCCGCCCCGTCGAGCCGCACGCCGTAGCCGAGCGCACGCAGCAACGCGACGAGCTCGTCGACGCAGCCGTGCACGTCGCCGATGACGTCGAACGGTCCCAGCAGGTGGCGCGAGTCGGCCTTGATGACGGGATGGTGCAGCAGAGACATTGCCTCGGCAAAATATGTCGCTCGCCGCAGGACGGCTACGAGCAAATCATTAAAGCGGGCTCACGCGTGGATGAAGTCTTCCGCGCGCCGCTGCTTTGGCTCTGGCACGTTCGAGACGAAGCGCGCAAGCGACTCGAGGCCGCGCGGCACCGGGCCACCGTATGCCCAGTCGAGCAGCTCCACCGTGTGGACCACCGGCACGTCGACCTGTCCAGCAAGCTGGCTGATGCAGCCGATGTTCCCTGCCGCGACGAGATCGGGCTTCACGCGCTTGATGTTCTTGGCCTTGCGATCGCGCAGCTCACCGGCGATTTCAGGTTGCATAATATTGTACGTTCCGGCCGAGCCGCAGCAAATGTGCGATTCCGGGATGTCGACGACGCTGTAGCCGGCCTTCGACAGCAGCTCGCGTGGCTGCTCCTTGACGCGTTGGCCGTGCTGCAGCGAGCACGCCGGATGATAGGCGATGCGCAGCGACGACCAGCGCTTCGGCGCCCCCAGCTCGTACTCGCCGAGGAACTCCGAGATGTCGCGCGCCAGCGACGAGATGCGCGCCGCGCGAGCTGCATATTCCGGTTCGCGCTTGAGAAGATGACCGTAGTCCTTCAACGCCGTGCCGCAGCCCGACGCATTCGAGATGATGGCGTCGATCGGACCCTTGGCGAGATCCTTCGACCACGCATCGACGTTGCGCTTTGCGAACGCGATGGCGGAAGCTTCGTCGCCGAGGTGATAGGTGAGCGCGCCGCAGCAGCCCGACCCGGCCGACACAGTGACATCGACACCGCGGCGGGCGAGGAGGCGGATCGTGGAATCGTTGATGCCCGGACGCAGCACCTGCTGCGCGCATCCGGCCAGCATGATCACGCGCGCGCGGCGCTCGTCCCCGGTTGCTGCCGTGCCCGGACCTTCGAACTTCGGTGACGGCGGCAGCACCGCGGGGGCCAGGTCGATCATCGCCGCCAGCTGCTTGAAACCCAGCCGCCGGATCAGCTTCAGCCACGGCCGTCCCAGCGGAGCAAGCCGCAAAGCCAGGCGGAAGCGCTCCGGGTAAGGCAGCACGCTTGCCAGCAGGCGCCGCACGAGGCGCTCCTTAAACGGGCGCGACGCTGTCTGCTCTACGTAGCCGCGCGCCAGGTCGATCAGGTGCATGTAGTCGACGCCGCTCGGGCAGGTCGTCATGCACGAAAGGCACGACAGGCAGCGATCGAGGTGGAGCTGCACCTCGGGGCTCGCCGGCGCCTCGTCCTCCAGCATGTCCTTGATGAGGTAGATGCGCCCGCGCGGGCTGTCGCGCTCATCGCCCAGCAGCACGTAGGTCGGACAAGTCGCCGTGCACAACCCGCAATGCACGCAGCGGCGCAGGATCGAGTCCGCTTCCGCGATGCGCGGGTTCGTCAGTTGCTCGGGCGTGAAGTTGGTCTGCATAAGCTGATCGTAGCCCTCACACGTTGGCGTACATCCGGCCAGGGTTGAGAATCCCCGCCGGATCGAAGGCGGCTTTGAGACCACGGGTAAGCCGTTCGAGCGGCGGGCTCAAGGGCTGGAACACTTCTACCGCTGCGCGCACCGCCGGCTCGGCGCGGATCAGCATGGCATGGCCGCCGTGAATGGCCGTTGTGCGGCGGATCTCCGCTGTGCCGGCGTCCGCCGCTGCGGGAACCTCGAGCCAGATCAGCGACCCCGCCCAGTCGTAGAACGCATCGGCTGGCATGTAGCGCTTGATGGCCGCGACGAGCTTCGGCGCCGTCGTCGGCTTGGTCGAGATGCGCCACAGCAGAGTCTGCCGGTTCGGCATCACCGATAGCCGCCGCAGCTCGCCCCAGAAGTCCAGCGTCTCGCGATGATCGAGCTCCAGCGCCTTGCCGTAGACCTTCAGCGCCTCCTTGAGGCGATGCTTGCGGCCGGTGACCGCGGGGGCAAAGTTTTCCAGCCGCAATGCGGTGATCGACTTGTTGAGAGTCTTGAGGCCGGGATGGTTGAGCCGCGCGGCCACCGGCGCCTGCAGGTGCACCGCGCCCGTGACCTCGACCGGTAGCGTCATGGCGGTCGACAGCAGCTCGAGCGCCAGGTTGTCGGGCAGGCCGAGGAAGATGACCGTCGCCGCCGTCTCCGGCCAGGGGATGACCTTGAATGTCACCTCGGTCATCACCGCCAGCGTGCCCCAGCTTCCCGCAAGCCCGCGCGCCACGTCATAGCCGGTGACGTTCTTCATTACCCGCCCGCCGACCTTGAACATCTCGCCGCGGCCGTTGACGCCCTTGACGCCGAGCAGGTGGTCGCGCGCCGCCCCGTAGTGGATGCGCCGTGCGCCCGACATGTTGGTCGCGAACACCGCGCCGATGGTCTGCGCGCCCTGCGGTCCGCCCGTCGCCGGCCCGAGGTCGATGGGCTCGAACGGCAGCATCTGCCCGCGCGCCGCCAGCTCGGCCTCGATGTGCGACAGCGGCGTTCCCGCCCGTGCCGACATGACGAGCTCGTTGGGCTCATATAGCGAGATGCCGCGTAGCGACGCGGTGGTAATCGTCACCGTGCCGTCGACGGGCCGGCCAATGGCGCGCTTGGACCCCGATCCGATGATCTCGATCGGCAGCCGCTTCTCGGCACATCCGGAGATGACGAACTGGAGCTCCCAGTCGGCGGCGGGACGCTGCAAATCGCTCAAGGTGATCTCCTCACGCCGCTCGGTCTGCGGCAGGGCGCTCGCTGCCGGCTTCGACGGCATCCAGCGGGAAGACTTTGCCTGGATTCATCTGCCAGTACGGGTCGAACACGCTCTTGATGCGCATCTGCACGGCAAGGTCGGAAGGCGAGAACTGCACTTCCATCAGGTCGCGCTTCTCGACGCCGACGCCATGCTCGCCCGTCAGGCAACCACCGACCGAAACGCACAGCCTCAGGATCTCGGCGCCGGCGAGCTCGGCGCGGCGCGATTCCTCGGGGTCGTTGGCATTGAAGAGGATGAGCGGGTGCAGGTTGCCGTCGCCGGCATGGAATACATTCGCCACCTTGAGCCGATGTTCGGCGCAGATCTGCGAGATGCGGGCGAGCACCTCCGGCAGCCGCGACAGCGGGATCGTTCCGTCCATGCAATAGTAGTCGGAGATGCGGCCCATGGCACCGAACGCCGCCTTGCGGCCCTTCCAGATGCGCGCACTGTGCTCCACAGACGTGCTCGCCTCGATGACCTGCGGATCAAACGAGCGGGCGATGTCGACGAGGTCGCGCAGCAGCCGCGTCGTCTCGTCCTCGTAGCCCTCGACCTCGACGATCAGCAGAGCCTCGACATCGAGCGGGTAGCCGGCATGCGCATAAGCCTCGCACACCGCGATCGCCGGCTTGTCCATGTACTCGATCGCGACCGGGATGATGCCCGAGCCGATGATGGCGGCAACGCACTGGCCGGCCGCCTCGCACGACGAAAATCCGAGCATCACCGGCCGCGCCGTCTCCGCCATCGGGACAATCTTCAGCGTCGCCTCAGTGACGATGCCGAACTGGCCCTCGGAGCCGACGATGAGCGCGAGAAAATCGTAGCCTTCGG
>CALRVN010000074.1:0-12288 GCA_943371625.1 Hyphomicrobium sp. CS1GBMeth3 | reverse complement strand
CCAAATTATCACCATTACGCGCGATTTTTGATCTTGATTCTGAAAACACGCGTGAAATCAGGCTTGCCCCAGCTTGACAAGTTGCGTCAACCCGTCGCAGAATTTTCCTCATATAAAAAACGGTTGCCTCCAAGGCAACTCGCACTCGGGTGGAATGAAGCTAGCCAAGGGGAGCTCAATGCAAAAGAGCACTAACGATTCACGCGTGCAATCCATGTACGCGGGAGATCGGCGATGGGCAGTATTTGCCGTCGCCGCTCTCTGGGCCACATACGGGTTTGTCTTCTGGAAAGTGCTGCCCCTCGTCGGCACACCGGAGGTCATGTACGCGCTGGCCGGCGCCGGCGGCGTCGTGCTGCTGTTCAACACAGCCTCCATCTTCGCCATGATCAAGCACTACTCCGGCGACAAGGAGCACATTTACGGGCTTGACCTTCACTACCTCGACGCCCTGCGCGGCGTGGCTTGAGGGAGGGAAACATGGCCAAGACACCGTATCAGCCTCCCGAGCAGTCGAAGTTCGGACAGCTGCTAGACTCGCTGTTCCTCCTCGTCCTCGTCGTCGCCAGCCTCTTCGCGCCGGTCTACTTCGGCCTCGCAGGCGGCGGCAAGACGACGATCGAGTTCCCCGACAAGACGTGGGCGGGCATGAACCAGAACGCGACCATGCAGGCGCAGTGGGAGAAGCTCGGCTACACGCCTGAAACCGCGCACGACATAATCGCGTCGCGGTTCGACTATTCGTTCAGCGTGCCCGCACTACTCCTCACGGCACTCGTGGTGATCGTCTACTTCGTATTCGTGTTTCGCTGGTCGGCGAAGGAATACAAGGACGTCATCTCAGAACGCTTCGACCGGTAGCGGAGAGCTTCACATGGAAAACCTGAATAACTTCCAGCTGCTGGAATACGCAGCGTGGGGCATCTCGGCCGTGCTTGGCGGCTGGATGCTGTTCGACATGATCCGCACCAACAGCAAGTACGCGGAGCAAACGCTGATTTCATCGAGGGAAGGCGAGATCGAGGACGTGCTCGTGATCGATCCTCCGCACCAAGGGGGCCACCGGTGACACAGACAACAGCAATCCACGGCGAGAAGGTCTCGCTGCTGCGCGTTCTCGGCCCGGGGCACGTCTGGGCTCTCGGCGTCGGCATCGTGCTCGTCGGCGAATACATGGGCTGGAACTTCGCCGTCGGCAAAGGCGGCGCACTTGCCGCTCTGATCGCCTGCTGGACGGCGGGCATGCTCTACACCTGCGTCGCCATGATCGACTCGGAGGTGACCTCGACGGTTGCGGCCGCAGGCGGTCAATACGCGCAGGCCAAGCACATCGTCGGCCCGCTCATGGCCTTCAACGTCGGCCTGTTCCTCGTCCTCGCCTACACGATGCTCGAAGCCGGTAATGCGATTACCGCCGGCTATCTCGTGCAGGCCGTAGGCGGCATGGCGGGCTTCGAAGGCGTGCACGATAAACCGTTCATCGTGCTCACCATCGTTGCACTTGCGTGGCTCAACTATCGCGGCGTGTTTGCGACACTGACCTTCAACCTGATCATCACTGCCATCGCCTGCTTCGCGATCGTCGTGCTGTTCGCGGCCGTTCGCCCGTGGACCGATGACGTCCTGAAGCCGGCAGAGTTGCTCACCGGGTTGCCGTACGGCTGGCTCGGCGTCATCGCGGCGCTGCACTTCGGCCTGTGGTTCTACCTCGGCATTGAGGGCACGACGCAGGCAGCCGAGGAAGTTCGCTCGCCGGCGCGTGCGTTACCGCTCGGCACGATGACCGGCATGATCACGCTGCTCGTTGCGGCGACGATGACCTGGTACATCTGCGTCGGTCTGATGCCGTGGGAGTATCTGGGTCAGGCGATCACGCCGCTGTTCGATGCGGCGCGCCTTACCGGTTCGCTGTGGCTGATGGTGTTCCTGTTCGTCGGCACCATCTTCTCGACGCTGGCCTCGGCCAACGGCTGCATCAACGATGCCTCGCGCGCATGGTTCTCCATGGGTCGCGACCGGTATCTGCCGGTGTGGTTCGGCGCGGTGCATCCCGTGTATCGCACGCCGTTCCGGTCGATCGTGTTCCTGGTTCCCGTCGCGCTGATCTTCGCACTTGGCGCGCCGCTCGATCAGGTGATCACGTTCTCGATCCTGTCGGGACTTCTCGGCTACACCTTCATGTCCTTCAACATGGTGATGTTCCGCCGGAAGTGGCCGCTGGGTTCAATCCGCCGCGGCTACGTGCATCCGTTCCACCCGCTGCCGGCGATCGTGCTGTTCCTGATCTGCTCGATCACCTACTTCGCGGTGTTCCTCGGCTACGGCACGCAGCTCGTGGCGATGATGGTGTTCTACATCATCGTCTCGGCGTGGTTCGCCTTCCACCGCTACAAGTACGTCAAGCGCGGCGACCAGTTCACGATGGCCTGGCCACGTCCGGTCGGCTACTGACGCCAACGTTCCCTGTGCCGCGGGTCGCAAGCCCGCGGCACCTCCCCGGCGATCCCCGGCTGGCTCCTCGGGGATCGCCACCCACCGGTTCGGAGCCACACCCATTAGTGACGCGTGAGGAAGCGAACAGATGTCATTCACACTTCTTCTCGCCGCGGGCTCTGTTGCCGCTCTCACCTACGTCGGCGTGCGCGACAGCCGCGCCGCCAAGGCTGCACGACGCACCGTGCTGGATGACTGCCGTGGCGCGCTTGACCACGCTACGCTGACCCACGCCCAAGACCATTTTCCGCGCATCGTCGGCCACCACCATGGCCGCGAGGTTCGCGTCGACCTGTTGTGCGATACGATGACCATCCGCCGGCTGCCGCAGCTGTGGATGTCGACGACGCTGCTCGATCGCAACGACGATCTTCCGAGCTTGGCAATCCTCGTCCGCCCTGCGGGCACAGAATTCTACTCGCTCACGTCGCGCTTCGGGCACAGGCTCGAGACGCCGGCGGGCTTCCCCGACGAGGTGCTGATCCGCGGCGACGCCGAGGCCGATCGGCTGCTCGCCGAACTCGCCCCGACTCTGGCCAAGGCGCTGTCCGATCCGCGCAATAAGGAGATCGCCGTGACGCCGCGCGGGCTGCGCATCATCCGCCAGGCCGGTGAAGGCAAGCGCGGCGATCACCTGCTGCTGCGCCAATCGGTGTTCGAGAACGCGCGCGTACGGCGCCAGGACCTTGCCGCCATCCTCGACCATCTGCAGGCCATCCGCTCGGTCGCCAGTGCATACGGGAGGGCACGCGCGGCATGAGCAGCAAGCCTCCATTCAATCCGTACATCGTCCTCGCTCTCGCCATCCTCGCGCCGGGCGCCGGGCATGTCGCCATCGGCGCGCCGCAGCGGGGCTTCGGGTTCGCATTCTTCTCTCTGCTGCTGGCGCTGCTGTGCTGGCACACGACCACGGCGGACACCTCGTTCATCGGGCGGTCGGCGGGCGGCCTGTTCGTCTGGGCGCTGTCGATCCCGGATGCATACCGCATCGCGCGCATCCGCTACGAGGTCTGGCGCCACCGCAGCCGAGTTGCCTCCCGGGAAAATTCTATTCATGCCAGTTGAACAGCAGGAAACTGCCTGCTAAGCTGTGCGCACACGTTAATCCTATGGGGACCATAAAAAATGTGTGGCATCGTTGGCCTGTTCCTGAAGGACGCCAAGCTGGAGCCTCGCCTGGGCGAGCTCACCACGACCATGCTCTCGACCATGTGCGAACGCGGCCCCGACTCGGCGGGCTTTGCGGTTTACGGCGCACCGGCGAAGGGCAAAGCCAAGATCACGCTGCAGTCTCCGAGCCCTGACGTCCATTTCGCCGGGCTGACGGCGGCCATCTCCAAGGCGATCGGCGCGGACGTAGCCCTCGACCGCAAGTCGACGCACGCGGTGCTGAGCGTGCCGGGCGACAAGCTGCAGGCTGCACGCGACGCGCTGCGCACCGGCCATCCGGAGCTGCGCATCATGAGCTCGGGCGAATCGATCGAGATCTTCAAGGAAGTCGGCTACCCGACGCAGGTCGCGACGCAGTTCGAGCTGGCGAAGATGCAGGGCTCGCATGCCATCGGCCATACGCGCATGGCGACCGAATCCGCCGTGACGACCATGGGCGCGCATCCGTTCTCGACCGGGCCTGACCAGTGCCTGGTGCACAACGGCTCGCTGTCGAACCATCCCAACGTGCGGCGCGAGCTGATCCACGACGGCATGACGTTCGAGACCGAGAACGATACCGAGGTCGCCGCCGCGTACATCTCCTGGCGCATCAAGCAGGGCCATAACCTCGGCGAGGCGCTGCAGAAGAGCCTCGATGATCTCGACGGCTTCTTCACGTTCGTCGTTGGCACCAAGAACGGCTTCGGCGTGCTGCGCGATCCCATCGCCTGCAAGCCGGCGATCATGGCCGAGACGGACCAGTACGTCGCGTTCGGCTCCGAATATCGCGCCCTCGTCGGCCTGCCCGGCATTGACGGCGCCCGTGTCTGGGAGCCCGAGCCCGCAACCGTTTACTTCTGGGAGCGCTGAGCCGATGCGCACCATCGATCTTAGTTCGTCATCGCTGCGTGACCTGAACCAACTGCTGCACCAGCAGAAGGACGGGACCAACGAGACGCAGTGGGAAATTCTAAATCCCAAGGGCGGCCACGCGGTCGCCGTCGGCGTCGATGCGCCGCTCAACATCGATATCAAGGGCAGTGTCGGCTACTACGTCGCCGGCATGAACAAGCAGGCGAACATCACCGTGCACGGCAATGCCGGGCCGGGCGCCGCCGAGAACATGATGTCGGGCAAGATCGTCGTCAAAGGCGACGTCAGCCAGTACGCCGGCGCCACCGGACGCGGCGGCTTGCTGGTCGTCGAGGGCAACGCTTCATCGCGTTGCGGCATCTCGATGAAGGGCATCGACATCGTCGTCAGAGGCAATATCGGCCACATGTCGGCATTCATGGCGCAGACGGGCAATCTCGTGGTGTTCGGCGATGCGGGCGACGCGCTCGGAGATTCGATCTACGAGGCGAGGCTGTTCGTGCGTGGCAGCGTGAAGAGCCTCGGCGCCGACTGCATCGAGAAGGAGATGCGCGACGAGCATCTGGAGCTGATCGACGGCCTGCTCAAGCGCTCGGGTCTCAACGGTGTGAAGCCGAAGGATTTCCGTCGCTACGGCTCAGCCCGCAAGCTCTATAGTTTCAACATCGACAACGCGGACGCCTACTGATGAGCTATCACAATCCTCCCACGACGCCGCGAAAGTCGTCCGTTTTCGATGACTACACTCTGTCGGAAATCCGCCGCGCCTCGACGACCGGCATCTATGACATCCGCGGCGGCGGCGCGAAGCGCAAGGTTCCGCACTTCGACGACCTGCTTTTCCTCGGCGCGTCCATGTCGCGCTATCCGCTCGAAGGCTACCGCGAGAAGTGCTCGACCAATGTCGTGATCGGCACACGCTTCGCGAAGAAGCCGATCGAGTTGAAGATACCGATCACCGTCGCCGGTATGAGCTTCGGCTCGCTGTCGGCCAACGCCAAGGAAGCGCTCGGTCGCGGCGCCACGCTCGCGGGCACGTCGACGACGACGGGCGACGGCGGCATGACGCCGGAAGAGCGCGGGCAGTCGCAGACGCTGGTGTACCAGTACCTGCCGTCGCGCTACGGCATGAACCCGGACGATCTGCGCAAGGCTGACGCCATCGAGGTGGTGGTCGGTCAGGGCGCGAAGCCCGGCGGCGGCGGCATGCTGCTGGGCCAGAAGATTTCCGACCGCGTCGCCGAGATGCGCACGCTGCCGAAGGGCATCGACCAGCGCTCGGCTTGCCGGCATCCCGACTGGACGGGTCCGGACGATCTCGAAATCAAGATCCTCGAGTTACGTGAGATCACCGACTGGGAGAAGCCGATCTACATCAAGGTCGGCGGTGCGCGTCCCTATTATGACGTCGCGCTCGCGGTGAAGGCCGGTGCCGACTGCGTCGTCGTCGACGGCATGCAGGGCGGCACGGCAGCAACACAGGAGGTGTTCATCGAGCACGTCGGCCAGCCGACGCTCGCTTGCATCCGTCCGGCTGTGCAGGCGCTGCAGGATCTCGGCATGCATCGCAAGGTGCAGCTCATCGTCTCGGGCGGCATCCGCAACGGCGCCGACGTCGCCAAGGCGCTGGCGCTCGGTGCCGACGCGGTGTCGGTCGGTACGGCAGCGCTGATCGCGCTCGGCGACAATGATCCGGCGCTGGAAGCCGAGTATCAAAAGCTGCATACGACGGCCGGCGCCTACGACGACTGGCATGAGGGTCGCGACCCTGCCGGCATCACGACGCAGGATCCGGAGCTGTCACGGCGGCTCGATCCGGTGCTCGCCGGACGTCGCCTCGCCAACTATCTCAAAGTGATGACGCTCGAAGCGCAGACGATCGCGCGCGCCTGCGGGCACAATCACGTACACAATCTGACACCGGAAGATCTCTGCGCGCTGACCATCGAGGCCGCCGCCATGGCGCGGGTGCCGCTGGCGGGAACGAGCTGGGTGCCGGGACAGGGCAATCTCTAAGAGTTGGACGGGCGGCTGTGAAATTCTTCGGAATATTTGGCAAGCCGGCAGCAACGAGCGTCAATGTAAACGACACAGTCGGGAAAACACCAATGGCCCACGATTCACACGAGGTGAAGATCGATCTGGCGCAGGTCGCGAAAGATCGTGGCATACGCTATTTCATGATCTCGTTCACCGACCTGTTCGGAGGGCAGCGAGCCAAGCTCGTCCCGGCACAGGCGATCGCCGAGATGCAGAAAGACGGCGCGGGTTTCGCCGGCTTCGCCACGTGGCTCGACATGACGCCGGCGCATCCCGACATGTTCGGCATGCCTGATCCTGCGGGCATCATCCAGCTCCCGTGGAAGAAGGAAGTCGCCTGGCTTCCAGCCGACTGCGTCATGGAAGACAAGTCCGTCGCTCAGGCGCCGCGCAACGTGCTGAAGAACCTCGTCGCCAAGGCCGCGGCTCACGGCTTGCGGGTCAAGACCGGCGTCGAGTGCGAATACTTCCTCACCTGTGCCGACGGTTCGGCGATCTCCGACATCAAGGATACGGCGTCGAAGCCATGTTACGATCAGCAGGCGCTGATGCGCCGCTACGATGTGATTTCGGAAATCTGCGACTACATGCTGGAGTTGGGCTGGGGCCCATACCAGAACGACCATGAGGACGCGAACGGCCAGTTCGAGATGAACTGGAACTTCGACGACGCGCTCGTGACCGCGGATCGCCACTCGTTCTTCAAGTACATGACGAAGACGGTGGCCGAGAAGCACGGCCTGCGGGCGACGTTCATGCCGAAGCCATTCCCGGGCCTCACCGGCAACGGCTGCCACGCACACATCTCCGTATGGGATCAGGCTGGAACGTCGAATGCGTTCCTCGACAACACCGACGAGATGGGGCTGTCGCAGCAGGGCTACAGATTTCTCGGCGGCATCATGAAGCACGCTGAGGCGCTGTCCGCGATCACCAACCCGACGGTCAACTCCTACAAGCGGATCAACGCGCCGCGCACGGTCTCGGGTGCCACCTGGTCTCCGAACACGGTCACTTGGACCGGAAACAACCGCACGCACATGGTGCGCGTGCCGGGCAAGGGCCGCTTCGAGCTGCGTCTGCCGGACGGTGCGGCGAACCCGTACCTGCTGCAGGCGGTCATCATCGCGGCCGGTCTGGACGGCATCCAGAACAACGCGCATCCCGGCAAGCGCTACGACATCGACATGTACCAGCAGGGTCATACGGTGACGGACGCGCCGAAGCTGCCGCTGAACCTCCTTGACGCCATTCGCAACTTCGACAAGGACACGGCGCTGAAGAGCGCCCTCGGCGAAGAATTCTCCGCCGCCTACATCAAGCTGAAGACCAGCGAGTGGAACCAGTACGCGTCGCACTTCACGCAGTGGGAGCGCGACAACACTCTCGACGTCTAATCGCTAAAGGTCGATCGGAGGCGTGCGGCGCGTAAAGCACCGCACGCCTTTTTTATTGGGCGCTTTGATCGCGAACAAACCGAGCTGGCGCGGATCGCGGAATTGTCGGGGCACCGGGAGACGGAGGAGCTCCAATGTCATACGATGCAGCAAAGAATGCTGGGCCGGCGCCTTCGGACTTCTCGGGCAGCGGCGTCAAGGCTACCGGCGAGGCTCCGCGGGAGCCGTCACTGTACGAGCTGGTCGGCGGCGAAACCGGCGTCCGCCGTCTGGTCGAGACGTTCTACGACATCGTCGAATTCGAGCCGGAAGGCGCCGTGCTGCACACGCTGCATCTGCGCGGACACGGCGTCGCCCATTCGCGCATCGAACAGCTCAATTTCCTGTCAGGCTTCTTCGGCGGACCGCGGCTCTACGCGCAGAAGTATGGCCACTCGAACGTGCGCGAAATGCACGAGCACGTCGCCATCGATGCGGAAGCGAGGGATGCCTGGCTCAACTGCATGGCGATGGCCATCGATCGCGTCGGGCTGCCGGCTGGCCTCAAGGCTAGGCTGATGGGGCCGTTCACGCACGTCGCCACGATGCTCGTCAATCGAGAGTGACGGAAAAGAGCGGAAAGGACGCCAGTGCCACCGGGCGCCGGCGTCCTTTCCGCAAGTGCGCGGCTCTGGAAGGTTAGCGAGCCGGGACAGCGGTCAGCCAGGGACAATTTCCCGCCGCGGAACAGCGGAAATTCCCGCTGCCTTTGGCGGGATGTCGCGCCCAAGGTGATTGGGGTCAACCGGGCTACTTCATTTCCATGGATACGCGGATGAGGTCGGCGGTGCGCTCGACGCCGAGCTTGCTCTTGATGATCGAGCAGGTGTTGGCGACCGTCTTGTAGGCGACGCCGATGGTTTGAGCGATCTCGGTCAGGCTGTTGCCCTCGCCCAGGAGGCGCAGGATCTCGATCTCGCGCATGGTGAGCTGCTGCAGCGGATCCTCGCCCGAGAGCTGCGTGAAGGCGAGTTCGCCGGCGATCTCGCGCTCGACATAGCGGCCGCCCTCGGCGACCTTCTTCACCGCGGTGACGAGCTCGTCGGCGCCGGCGCTCTTGCTGACGTAGCCACGCGCGCCAAGGCGCAGAGCCCGGGCAGCGTAGATCGGCTCGGCGTGCATCGAGAATACGACGACGCGCACTTTCTCGTCCTCGCTCAGCAGCCGTCGCAGCAGCTCGAGGCCGCCGATGCCGGTGAGATTGAGATCGAGCAGAACAAGCTCGGGGCGGATGTCGCGAAACATCGCCAGCGCCTCCTCGCCGGTCGAAGCCTCGTGCAGCTCGGCGCCGCTCATGCCGGACAGCAAGCGGCGAACGCCCTCGCGCACCACGATATGATCGTCTACCAGCAGTATCTTCATTGAAGCGTTGCCTCGTAAGTTTCTTGGAGTGGCGCGGCAGCGTGGATGCCCCGCGCAGGAAGATGGGCAGAAACAACGACGCCCTGGCCGTCGCGCCGATTCGCTACATCGAGTACGCCGCCGAGACTGGATACGCGTTCGCGCATTCCGACGATGCCGAGGCCGCCCGTTCCCGCGGCCTTGAGGCCAGCGCCGTCATCGGTGACGCGGACGTCGATTGAGCCGTCGGCGTTAGATGTCACGTTGATGCCTATTGCCGTCGGGCTGCCGTGCCGGACGGAATTGCTGATGCTCTCTTGGACCACGCGGTAGATGGTCCCGTCGATAAGCTGTCCAAAGCTTTCCTCAGGCACATCGACGCTGAATAGCAGCTTCGGACGGTGCGACCGCCAAAAGCCGACGAGATTGTCGATGGCGTGTGCCAGACCGACGTCGATCAGCGTCGCGGAGCGCAGGCGTCCGAGAATATCGCGAACGTGGCGCTGCATGCGGCCTATGGCGTCGCGAATGATGCCGACGCGATGCGGAATGGCGTCGTATTCGCCGGACTTGGCGAGCTGCTCGATGGCAACCGCATCGACGTCGGCGGCGAACAGCAAAGGGCCGATCTCGTCGTGCAGGTCGCGCGCAAGGTCGGCGCGCTCCTCATCCTGCACGGAGGTGAGCTGCTGCTGCAGGCGCTTGTTCTGCCCCTCGGAGCGCGAGAGCCGCTCCACCATCTGGTTGAAGCTGCGAGAAAGCCGCAATATCTCCAGCGGTCCGCGCTCGTTCAGCCGCTCGCGATAGTTTCCGTCGCCGACGCGCGCAAAGGCTGCGGTGAGACTGCGGAGAGGGCGGATGGTCGAGGCAAGCGTCCAGTAGACAAACGCGAGAACCAGCGTGCAGAAAATGGTCAAGACGCTCAGTGTCAGCCAGACGTCGCTCCAGACCTCGGAAACCTCGTTGCGCGGATCGGTCTGCAACACGACGGTGCCGAAACGGTCGAATATCTCGGGGAGATCGACAGCGACCTTCTTCGGCGGAGGCGCGAGCAGCGAGACGAGCCACGCGGGCGCTGGAGTCTCGGCAGCCGCAACCTGCGAGGCGAGCATCTCGCTGCCATCCGGTCCAACGAGAGTAGCGCGTAGATGGCGGTCACCCTCAAAGTCAGCAACAAGAAGCGCAAGTCGGCGGGCCGGGTCGGTGGCTTCCTCCCAATCGTCAACGGCGTTCCGCGCGATGCGGCTGCCGACGGCAATCGCCGCGTTCATCTCTGTCTCGATCTTTGCCACCGCGTGCCAATAGGTGAAGGCACCGCCGGCGATAAGGCTCAGCAGCAGCGTGGCAAATATCGAAATGAGGAGGCGACTTCGCAGTGACAAATGGCAAATCCTCGGTGCCGGAATTGGAACATTATAACACTGGGAACGCGGCGCATAGAGTGGAGGAACGTTCCCGAATGTTAACAGGGACACTTGAGCAGGTACTGCGGTTAGCAGGTTCGCCTCGTTGATGGTTTCGGACTGCCGCTAGGCGGTGTGGATCGGGAATAAATGGCAATGACCGACATTTCGAGTTGCAGCGTCGCCGTCATCGGCGGCGGCCCGGCCGGGTTGATGGCGGCGGAGGTCATGGCCAACGGCGGCGCGAAGGTAACCGTGTTCGATCGGATGCCATCGCTGGCACGCAAGTTCCTGCTGGCTGGGCGAGGTGGCCTTAACCTCACGCACAGCGAGGACATCGCCGCGTTCATCGGCCGGTATGGCGAGGCGGCAGATCGGCTGAGGCCGGCGATCGAGGCGTTCCCGCCGAACGCGGTGCGAGCCTGGAGCGAGGGGCTGGGGGAAGAGACGTTCGTCGGCACGAGCGGGCGCGTGTTTCCGAGGCGAATGAAGGCATCGCCGCTGCTCCGGGCTTGGCTGGCGCAGCTTATCGGCGCGGGCGTCGCCGTTCGCTCTCGCTGCAATTGGAAAGGCTGGGATGAGAGCGGCCGACTGCTGGTCGACTCGCCGGACAGCGAGAAGGCTATCGAAGCCGACGCCGTGGTGCTGGCGCTTGGTGGTGCGAGTTGGCCGCGGCTCGGGTCGACGGGCGACTGGGTGGGCGCGCTCGCGGGGGCCGGTGTCGGCGTCAATCCGCTCGTGGCGGCGAACTGCGGGTTCGTCGTCGATTGGTCGGAGGTGTTTCGCGGCCGCTTCGAGGGGCAGCCGCTGAAACGCATTGCGGCAACGTTTGCCGGCAAGAGCGTGCGCGGCGAGGCGCTTGTCACGGCAGGCGGGATCGAGGGCGGCGCGATCTACGCGCTATCGGGCGCACTGCGCGATGCGATCGCCCGCGAAGGGACGGCGATGCTGGAAATCGATCTCAGGCCCGACGTGTCCGCAGCGGCGCTGGCGGAACGGCTCGGCAAGGCGCGGGGAAAGCAATCGCTGGCGACGTTCCTGCGCAAAGCGGCGGGGTTGTCGCCGGTCGAGGTGGGGCTGCTGCGCGAGACGGCGGCGGCCGGACTCGGGGCGTTGTCGCCCGACGCGATGGCGGGGCTGATCAAGGCCGTACCTTTGCGGCTGACAGCGCCCGCTCCGATCGGGCGTGCGATCTCCACCGCGGGGGGCGTCAAGTGGGATGAAGTCGATGCGCATCTGATGCTGCGCTCGCGGCCGGGCGTTTTCGTCGCCGGCGAGATGCTGGACTGGGAAGCGCCGACGGGCGGGTATCTGCTGCAGGGTTGCCTTGCAACCGGCGCGCAAGCGGGGCGCGGTGTGTTGGAGTGGCTTGCGCATACGCATGGTCTGTCATCCCGGAAGCCGTGAACGGAGTGAGGGGCTATCCGGGATCCAGCGTAAGGCGCGTCGAAGACGCAATGGTGCCTTCGGCACTTTTTGTGCTGGGTCCCGGGTCTCGCTCGCGATACTCGCTTCGCCCGGGATGACAGAGGCGATTAAGCGCCTTCGAT
>CALRVN010000073.1:0-12310 GCA_943371625.1 Hyphomicrobium sp. CS1GBMeth3 | reverse complement strand
CTCGCCCCAGCGCTGCGGCAGCTGCGGCGCGGCGATGGGACCGGCCTCGGTGCGCATCGGGTCCATCAGCTGCATCTTGCGCAGAAATTCCTGGAAGTGCGGCGCGCCGGCCTGGGTCGCCAGCATCGCAACGCCGACGTTGGAGGAATGCAGGAAGATCTCGGAGACGCTGAGCGGACGGCGCAGCGGGTGCAGGTCCTTGATGGTGAAGCGCCCGACGGTCAGCTCCTTGCGGACGTCGATGATCGTTTCGGGCGTGGCCAATGCTGAATCGAGCGCCATGGCGATGGTCAGCGTCTTGAACACGGAGCCGAGCTCGAAGGTCGACCCCGCGATCTTATCGAGGTTGGCGGCTTCGAGGTTGGGGCGGGCGGGATCGACGGCGGGGAGCGAGGCCGACGCAACGACCTCGCCGTTGTTCACGTCGAGGACGATGCCGGCGGCGCCTTGCGCGCTGAAGCGCTTCACGGCGTCGGCAAGCTCAGCTTCGACGGCATGCTGCACGCCGATGTCGACGGACAGGCGGACGGGCGGCCGCTCAGCCAAGGTCGCGCCCTGCACGGATTCGACGCCGACGACCTCGTCGACATAGCGCTCGATGCCGGCGACGCCCTTGTTGTCGATGTTGACGTAGCCGATGAGATGGCCGGCGAGCCTGCCGCCGGGATAGGCGCGGCGCAGCTCGCGGCGGAAGTCGAGGCCGGGGAGGCCGAGGTCGTGCACGGCCTGAGCGACGCGCGGAGAGAGGCCCCGGCGCAACCACACAAAGCGGCGATTGCGATCGGACAGATCCTTGCGCAGCTGGCCGCGATCCAAATCGGTGAAGACGAGCGCGAGCTTCTCGATCACCTCGTCGCGGTCGATGACGCGGGCAGGGTCGGCGAAGAGCGAATAGGCTTCGACGTCGGTGGCGAGCAGCCGCCCGTTGCGGTCGACGATGTCGGGGCGGGCGAAACTCTGCGCCACGGTCTCGTTGACCGAGATCGAGCTGTCGCCGAGGCCCATCAACGCCAGGCGTACGAGTTGGGCGCCGATCGCCATGAAGAAAATCGCCACGCCGGCGGTTGCGATCAGCGTGCGCAACGGACCGTTGGCGGCGCGCGGCTCAGGGGCGGGCGCGGCGTCAGCAGGTGTGCCCGCAGCAAGGGTGTCGGTTGCCTGTTCCAACTCAGTTCCCCTTTCCGCTAGCTGACGTCGCGCGTGCCAGGGCGTCGTCCGGATTGGCAGCGAGCTGCTTCTCGGTCGCCGGACCCAAGCCCATCGCGCGCGCCAAGGGCTCGATACGCTCGGGGCGGGCAAGATGCGCGCGCTCTGCCTTCAGCACGGCGATGTCGCCGCGTGCTTTCTCAATGGCGCGTTCCTGATCGGAGACGCGCATCTCGAGCTGCCGGGTGTCGTAGTTGCTGGAGTAGAGAATGAAGGCGCTGGCGAGGGTAATCATCAAAGCGGCAAGAATGACGATCCGCATCGTGCCCTCCTTTAGCGTCTGCTCAGCGCCTCACGGAAGGCACCCCGAGCTGTTCCTCGTTGAGCGGCCACACCGGCGCCGACGTGCGCACGGCTGCCCGCAGTCGTGCCGATCTGGCGCGCGGGTTTACCTCAAGTTCTGCTTTCGAAGGAGTTAACGGACGCGGGTTAACAATCTCAAAACTCGGTAGCTGCAATTTTACGGATTGCGGGGGCAAGTGCCGAGAACCCTGAGATTCCTTGCCTGCGCGCTCCTGCAAAAAGCGCTTCACGATGCGGTCCTCGAGCGAGTGGAAGGTCACCACCACGAGCCGGCCGCCCGGTTTTAAGATTTTTTCAGCGGCGGCAAGAGCGCGGGCAAGCTCGTTCAACTCGTCGTTCACGTAGATGCGCAGCGCCTGGAAGGTCAGGGTGGCGGGATGCTGCGGATCACCCCGGCGGCCGCCGACGGCGCGGGAGACGAGCTCGGCCAGCTGGCGCGTCGTCTCGATCGGCGATTCGGCACGCACCTTGGCGATCAGCTTGGCGATGGGGCGCGAACGCCGCTCCTCGCCGAGCAGATAGATGATGCGTGCGAGATCCTCCTCGTCCGTCTCGTTGACGACGTCGGCGGCGGACATGCCGGACGAGGACATGCGCATGTCGAGGGGGCCGTCGGACTGGAACGAGAAGCCGCGCTCGGCCTGGTCGATCTGCATCGACGAGACGCCGATGTCGAGCACGACGCCGTCGACGGGCACGACGCCCTGCTCGGCCGCGGCTTCGCCAAGCTCGGAGAATTGCGATTCGATAAGTGTGAGGCGATCGCCGAATTCGCGCCGAAGCGGCTCGCTGGCGAGAATGGCGGAAGGGTCGCGATCAAGCGCGAGGACGCTGCAATCCGCGGAATCGAGAATGGCGCGGGTGTAGCCACCCGCGCCGAATGTTCCGTCGATGTACGTTGCACCGTCTTGCGGCGTCAGGCTCGCCAACACCTCGGCAAGCAGCACGGGGATGTGTCGCGAACGACCAGCGTCAGTTGAGTGTTCTCCTGACCGGCCTCGCGCCGTCATCCCCGTGCTCCTTCGCTACCGTCATCCTCTTCCGAAGATGGACGGTTCCCCGCGCCGAAGAGTTTACGTGTTTCGTGGATTTTTGCCCGCGCGCGTTCGCGCCGTTCGGCGAACTGCTCGGGGCTCCACATCTGAAATTTGTCACCCAGGCCAACAAAAGTAACCTGGGACGTGAGGCCGGCATGGGCGCGAAGGCCTTCAGGAAGGCTGATGCGGCCGTCGCCATCGATCGCGAGCACCTGGACGTCACCGTAGAGTGCGACAGAGAGCTCGTCCCGCTCGTCCGAATAGTCCGGCAGGCCAGCGAGAAGCCCATCGATCTTTTTTGCAAGTCTCTCGCCGCCTGCATCGAGAGCAGGAGCTTCGAGCGCGGGGTAGCAGTAGATGCCGCCAGCGCCTCCAGAGGCATAGCCGTCGCGTTCGAGAACTGCGCGGAAGGGAGCGGGGATTGAGACCCGACCCTTGGCGTCGATCTTGTTTGTGAATGTCGAGACAAAGCGGTCCATCCCCTCGTTCCGGCCTCGCGCACTCTCTCTCAACCAACGCAACCGCGAAGCCCCCGCTTCGCTTTTTCACCCTCTGCACCGGCCGGGGGGCCGTGGCGGTCGCTCAAGTCTCGAGCCCTCGATCAAGACGGGCGCCCAGCCACGGGACCCTGCCCGGTGCGGTCGGGCATCTATGGGATCGCATGGGATTATATGGACGTCAATGGTCTGTTAACGAATTTTCCTGGGCAAACTTGGGTTGCAGTGGCGGGGTGTGGATCGGGGGACGCAGGCGGGAAGACCGTGCCCAAACGCAGGGCGCGGCTTGCGCTGGCGCTGCCATCGACCTATCGCCAAGGCCAAGGGCGAAACGGCCCATCAGCGGGGATGTGGAAAGATGCAAATGCCTGACGTGCGCTCGATGATCGCCATCGGCCTATCGGGGCAGCTCGGCCTTGGCGGCCACCTGCCGTGGGAAGGGAACAAGGCGCCGGAGTACCGGGAGGACGTGGCGAACTTCTTCGCCCGGACGCGCGGCCACGTTCTCCTCGCGGGGCCGACGACGTCGCGCGCGGTGCCCGACCACGAGCGTCAGCACATGACCATCGTGGAGCTGCGATCGCACATGGATCCGGTGGAGACGCTGGCGAAGTTCGCCGGGCGCGTCGTCTACGTCGGCGGCGGTCCCGTCGTTTGGGACGTCTACGCCAAGTACATCATGCACTGGGACATCAACCGGCTGCCCTACGACGGGCCAGCGGATCGATGGTTCAATCCGAACTGGCTCGTCGCAGGTGGTAGCCGGAGGGCTGAAGCCTAGCCTCAGTAGCAGCAGGCGCGGCGCTGGCGCGGCGCGTAGGTGTACGGGGTCACGTAGCGCTGGCGCGGCACGTACACCGGAGCCGGATAGTAGGTGTAAGCGGGGCCGACGACGTAGCCGCAGCAGCCCGAATAGACCTTGCGCGGATAGTACGAATAGGACGGCGGCACGACGTACACGACGGGCGGGCCGTAATAGACTTCCGGATAGAGCGGGGCATAGTCGCGATACCAGCGGTAGGCGCGGGCCTCCGCCTGATCTGCGGTGGCGACGCCGAAGGCCGAGACGGCAGCCGTGGCGCAGAGTACTGACAGTAAGAACTTACGCATGAGAACCCTCCTTGAGCCGTCATGCGAAGTTAAGCGTGATTGCTTACTGCCGGATTGAAATTTTCCAAGCAAAAACAAACCATAAGGCGTCACAAATTAAGACGCGATTGGCGCTTGCGCGATAACGGCACAAGGGCTGCGATGGCGCGTTCGGGGTGCGCCCGCAACGAATAATTTCGGTGAGGGAATTTGTCAGCCGGCTGGATCGAAACGTTCTCGAAATCGGTTTGCGTAAAACTCGGAACGGGGCGGTTCTGCCGGGAAGCTTCACCGCCCCGCCGAGTTAGTAGCTCTCGCTACTTGCTCTTCTTGATCGTCTCAACGACGTGGGTGCGGGGCTTATCAACGGCGGTTTTCACCGTCGTGAAACGTCCCGACCCAGCGTTGCGGCCGATCTTGGCGGACTTGCTCATGGCTATCACCTCCTTTCCGGGCAGTGGCCCGCCGTTCAGGCGTACCCGCGGAGGTGGCGCTCAACACAAGTCCACACGTCTTATTTTATCCGATTCAGCCGTCGATCGAGAAGTAGAAACCGGCTGCGCGGCGCTCTGGCGACGGACACCGGGCGGCTCGCCGAAATTTCGACCAACTTTCATTCTTATAAGATTGAGGTTCTCTTATAAGGATGCCGCCGATGTCACTCACGCCCATCCCGGTCGATCTTGATGTTTACAAGGCGTTAGAAGCGAACCGACGCACCTTCGACGAGCCGCATAATTCCATTCTGCGGCGGCTGCTCAATCTCAACGGCGACGGACCCGTTGAATCCCCTAGCGCCGACAGAGTTCGGTCCTCGCGCACGACCGGCGACTATATTTTGGAGATTGGAGGCGAGAAGATTCGCGTCCGGAGTATTCGAGAGGCCCTGAGTTCGGCCCTGTTGAAGATCGAGGCTCTGCGCCCCGGCTTTTTCGAAAAGCTTACAAATCGCCCGACTACCAGGGGCCGGCGGATCGTCGCTCGGAGCCCCGGCGACGTCTATCCAAACAAGCCCCATCTCGCGACGCATGCTGCCCCGCTAAACGGTGAGTGGTACTTTGATACCAATATTTCGCGCAGGGCTTGCGAACGGTATTTGGTTATCGCCGCGTTGGTCGCTGGCATCCCATCGCCGCGTCTTTTGTAGAACGAAGACCAGAAGTGTCAGCCGGCCTGTAAGCCGGGTTCTGTCTGGAGGCTTGCACCTCCGCGACGGCCATTCATCTGGGACGCACATTGCTGAGCGCCTCGAGCAACCAACCCGGGTGACGGGTCTGAAGACGGACCTGACGCCGTGTTGCCACGCGTCCGGCCACCCCTATTTGGTCTTGCTCCCGGTGGGGTTTGCCTTGCCACCGACGTCGCCGCCGATGCGGTGCGCTCTTACCGCACCCTTTCACCCTTACCTCCGGCGAACCGAAGGCGGTTTGCTTTCTGTGGCACTTTCCCTGGGGTCGCCCCCGGCGGCCGTTAGCCGCCACCGTGTCTCCATGGAGCCCGGACTTTCCTCCACCGGCGTTGCACGTATGGGCCACAGACGCCCGCAATCCGGCAGCGGCCGTCCAGCCGGCTGACGGGAGCAATAAGGGCTGGGCGGGGTTCGGCGTCAAGGGCGCGGCCGCTTCCCGTGTTGTAGAAGTCAGGACATGGCTGCGAGGCAAGCTACGTTCATTTGCGACGGCGACTGCGGGATCTGCCGCACGTGGGTCGATTACTGGCGTGCGCTGACGGGCGGCCGGGTTGTCTATCGGCCGTACCAGGAAGCGGCGGGCGACTTTCCGGCTATCGCGCCGGAGCAATTCAAGCGCGCGTCGCAGCTGATCGCGGCGGACGGGTCGGTGCTGTCGGGCGCGGCGGCGACGTTCAAGCTGCTGAGCCATGGCGACGGCGTTGGGCGCGGCGCGTGGTGGTGGCTCTATCGCCATGTGCCGGGCTTCGCGCCGCTGAGCGAGGCGGCTTACGGTTTCCTGTCGAGGCACCGTGGCGTGCTTGCGATGCTGACGCACGTGCTATGGGGGCGCAAGCTCGAGCCGCCGCGTTACGCGCTTGTGTCGTGGCTGTTCCTGCGCGGCCTCGGGCTCGTGTACCTCGCGGCGTTCCTGTCGCTGGTGCCGCAGATCTGCGGGCTTGTCGGCGAGCACGGCATTCTCCCGTTGGGCGAATATCTCGACGCGGCGCGCGCGGGATGGGGGACCGCCGCCTACTGGCGACTGCCGACGATCTTCTGGTTGAATGCGAGCGATGCGCCTCTGCTCGCGGGCGCGTGGATCGGCGTCGCGCTTTCGGTGCTGGTGATCATCGGCAGAGCTGAGCGCGTCGCGCTCGTGGCGCTGTTTCCGCTCTACCTGTCGTTCGTCTACGCCGGGCAGATCTTCATGAGCTACCAGTGGGACATGCTGCTGGTCGAAGTGGGATTCCTGGCGATCTTCCTCACCGGCGGGTCGGTGATCGTCGTGTGGCTCTTCCGGCTGCTGCTGTTCCGCTTCCTGTTTCTTGCAGGCGTGGCGAAAATCGTGTCGGGCGATGCGACGTGGCGGCAACTGACCGTGCTCGACTATCATTTATTCACGCAGCCGCTGCCATCGCCACTGGCGTTCTATGCGGCGCAGCTGCCGCACTGGATGCTCGAGGCCGCGACAGCGCTGACGCTGATCATCGAGTTGGGCGTGGCTGCGCTGATCTTCACGCCGCGGCGGCCGCGCATGGTGGCGGCGGTGCTGGTCGTCGCGTTCCAGATCGGCATCATGCTGACGGGCAACTATAACTGGTTCAACATTCTGACGGTGCTGCTGTGCCTGTTCCTGCTCGACGATCAGGCGGTGCTGAGTGCGCTTCCCCACAAGCTTCGAGCATTCCTCGCTGCTGCCCCTCACCCAACCCTCTCCCCATCGCAAGTGCAGGGCGATGGGGAGAGGGAAAGGTCGCGTTGGGCGACGGCAATTGCTGTGGTGGTGGCGATGGTGGTCGGGCCGGTGGGGCTGAACACGATCTATGCGTCGTTGACGGAGCGGAACCTGCCGCTCGCCGGCGAGATGAGCGAGGCGATCGCGCCGCTGCTGATCGTCAATACCTATGGTCTGTTCGCGACCGTGACCACGACGCGGCCGGTGATCGTGATCGAGGGCTCTGACAAAGGTCAGGATTGGAAAGAGTACGCGTTGCCGTTCCTGCCGGGTCCGGTCGACCGCGCGCCGACGTGGAACATTCCCTATCAGCCGCGGCTCGACTGGCAGTTGTGGCTCGCGGCGTACGGCAGCATCGGCGAGCATCGCTTCATCGAGCGCTTGATGCTGCGCTTGCTGGAAGGCAGCGCGCCGGTCGCTGCACTATTTGCAGGCAATCCGTTTCCCGATTCGCCGCCGCGGCAGTTGCGGGCGCTGCTCTACGACTATCGTTTTACTGACAGCGGACAACGAGATGGTAATGCGTGGTGGTCGCGGCGGCAGGAGGGCGTATTCTATCCGTCGGTGACACTGGATAACTTTCGTTCGCGATAGTTTTCATTCACGCGTGATTTGTAACCTGCTTCGACAGAGCACAGTTTCAGGCCATCGCGGATCGCGTATTGGCACACAGATCGACGCTTCTCCAGGCGTCTCAGTTCAAGTCGAGAGGATCGCTTGAATGCGCAGCCCATACGCGCTCACCGCCAACAGCCACAGCAACGGCGCGCCCACGAGCAACAGCTACGTGCTCGACTTCGTCGAGGAGGCGGCGGCGCTGTTCAAGCCGGAGACCGTCTACTGGTGTGACGGCTCGGCGGAGGAATATCAGACCATCGTCAGCACGATGGTGCACGGCGGCACGGCGATCCGGCTGAACGAGAAGCTGCGGCCGAACTCGATCCTGGTTCGCTCCGATCCCGCGGACGTCGCGCGCGTCGAGGACAAGACCTACATCTGCTCGGACTCGCCGGACGATGCCGGGCCGACGAACAACTGGCGCGACCCCGACAAGATGAAGGCGACGCTGACGGAGCTCAGCAACCGCGCGATGGTCGGGCGGACGATGTACGTCATTCCGTATTCGATGGGGCCGATCGGATCGCCGATTGCCGGCATCGGCGTCATGGTGACGGACAGCGAATATGCCGTGGCCAACATGCACATCATGACGCGCGTCGGCGCGAAGGTGTGGGAGGCGCTCGGGGACTCGAAGGATTTCGTGCGCGGGATGCATACGGTCGGTGCGCCGCTGCCCGAGCCGACGTCGGTGGATGTGCCCTGGCCGTGCAACAAGACGAAGTACATCGCGCATTTTCCCGAGACGCGGGAGATCTGGTCGTTCGGGTCGGGCTACGGCGGCAACGCGCTCTTGGGGAAGAAGTGCCATGCGCTGCGTATAGCTTCGGCTAAGGCGCGCGACGAGGGCTGGATGGCGGAGCACATGCTCATCCTGAAGCTCGTCAACCCGGAAAGGCGCGCGAAGTACATTGCGGCGGCGTTTCCGTCGGCGTGCGGCAAGACCAACCTGGCGATGATCCTGCCGTCGATCCCTGGGTGGAAGGCGGAGACGATCGGCGACGACATCTGCTGGATGAAGTTCGGGGCCGACGGGCGGCTGTACGCGATCAACCCGGAGACGGGATATTTCGGCGTGGCGCCGGGGACGTCGGAAGAGTCCAACGCCAACGCGATGAAGACGATCTACGGCAACACCATTTTCTCCAACGTCGGCATCACGGATGACGGCGATATCTGGTGGGACGGCATGACGGCGAAGCCGCCGTCGCATCTGCTCGACTGGCTGCGGCGCTGGTGGCAGCCGGATAGCGGTCGCACGGCGGCGCATGCGAACGCGCGCTTTACGACGCCGGCGGCGCAGTGCCCGTCGATCGCGCCCGAGTGGGAAGACCCGAACGGCGTGCCGATCGATGCCATCCTGTTCGGTGGACGGCGCGCGTCAACGGTTCCGCTGGTGATGGAAGCCTTCAGCTGGGCGCACGGCACGTTCCTCGGCGCGACCATGGCGTCGGAAAAGACGGCGGCCGCTGCCGGCAAGCTGGGCGGGCTGCGGCGCGATCCCATGGCGATGCTGCCGTTCTGCGGCTACCACATGGGCGACTACTTCGCGCACTGGCTGGCGATGGGCGCCAAGGGCGGCGGCAAGATGCCGAAGATTTTCTACGTGAACTGGTTCCGGAAGAAGGACGGCCGGTTCATGTGGCCGGGCTATGCGGAGAACAGCCGCGTGCTGAAATGGGTGTTCGAGCGCTGCGAAGGCACCGGCGCGGCAGTCGATACCCCGATCGGGCGGTTGCCGGCGAAAGGCGCGCTCGACACGAACGGGCTGAAGATCAGCGCCGACGATCTCAGCGAGCTCAACAGCGTCGACGAGGAAGGCTGGAAGGCGGAGATCCCGTCGATCCGCGAGCACTTCGCGACGTTCGGGGAAAAGCTGCCGGCGGCGCTCAACGAAGAGCTCGATGCGCTGGAGCGGCGACTGGGCTGACTCCTAGTCGATCTGCAAAGTGCAATCCGTCGTTCCGGGGCTTGTCCCCGGGATCCATCCTCCCCACAAACTCGGCAAAACCCGCACCGTGGATCCCGGCAACGAGTGCCGGGATGACAATCAGGGCTGGGGTGAGCTGGATTCAGCGAGGCGAATCAGGCGGATCGCCCCCTCGGCACGGCTTAGCTAGAAAAATTTTTCGGCAGCCTAAGCCTTTGCGCTGACTCAGATTTCCGTTTCGAATCAATGCCCGGGATGTATATCCCTCTGAACTTACACCTGAAAATTCCCATTTCGGTACGTACGTTAACCATATCGTAACTGTTGCATGGGTGGTGTTTATGTTGCGGTTTGTCGTGGACTGGCTCTCAGGCGCCGATTCATTGCCCGCAATCGATGTCGCAGCGCCCGTCGCGCGCGACGCCTCCGCGATCCTCAACTTCCTGAAACGGCAACAGGCTCTCGCCGAGGCGCCCAGCCCGCGCGAGCGCGGCATCCGCTTTCACCGCGACGAGTTCTCGCGGCTGTTCGAAGCGGTGGACGGCTGGCCGACGGTCGAATTCATCACCTCGCACGGACTACCGGTCGAATCCCTCGACGACCTTCCCCGCAGCGCCGACGGCGGCATCGATGTCGTCGTGCGCATCATCACGCCAACAGAGCACGGCGCGCGCATCGTCGCCGGCCGTATTCGCAACATGATCGTCAACCAACGGTACGAGTAGTGTCATGGCCAAGTACGAGATTGCCATCGAGTTCAAGAGCAACCACGTCACGCGTCCAGTTCTGCATCAGACGGTGGGAGCGGCCGTGCATACGCGCTCGGATGTGAAGGAGGTCATTCTGCGCTGCCAGAGCGCGACGCGGGCGGCGCACGAAGCCGTAGACAAGTATAATTCCGACGTTCCACGCTTGAGAAATCGCGCCGGAGACGACGTGCGGGTGACGCTCGCCGTCGGGTCGCAGGAGGGTTGAGGCCATGTCACGCGTTCTTTGCCTTGCCCAGGCTCATGCTGCAGCGAAGTCGTCGCGCGCGAAGTCAAAGCGCGCGGCGAGCGAAGCGCCCAAGCCGCAGTCGTTCACGATGCTCGAGCGCCTGCCGGTGAACCTTCCGGCGCACAAGCCCGTGGTCGATATCCTGCGCAAGCACGCGACGCAGCAGACGATCGTCGACGACGCGCATCCGAAGGATGCCCTCAAGGCGCATGTCGTGCTCGTCGACCAGCTGGGCAGCGAAGCGGTGATGTCGATCGCGAGCGTGCTCGCGGAGCGGCGCGCCATGGCGCTGTCGGCCGAGAAGGATTTCTCGGGCGGCGATGTGCTTTCGAAGCGCCTCGACCGGATCTTCGAGCAGGAGCTGGAGTGGCTCGCGGTGCGCAACATGCTGGCGGCGGCACTGCCACGCACTCCGGCAGCCGGCGGCAAGGCCCGCAAGCCGAAAGCGCGCGCGCTGCTTCTCATCGACGCCTGAACCGCGACACGCTTCTATCGCCGAGCCCACAACTGCTTGCTATGACATGAGCAGGTAGGGGGAAGCGCGTGCCGCGACAGGCGAAGAGCATCATCATCACGGGGGCGAGCGCGGGTCTTGGGCGCGCTCTGGCGCTCGCGTATGCGGGCGAGGGCCGCACGCTGGCGCTTATGGGTCGCGATAAGGCACGATTGGAAAGTGTCGCAGAAGCGTGCCGGGCGCTCGGTGCCGTGGTCGAGACGCTCACTTGCGACCTGTGTGACGGACCAGCGACGCACGAGGTCATCAGCGCTTTCGTCACCGCGCGCGGCGTCGATCTGCTGATCGTCAATGCCGGCGTGTTCTCCGGCCATCATCCCGACGGCGAGATGGAAGGCACGGGCGAGGCCACGCAGATGCTGCGCACCAATCTCGAGGCCGCGGTGCTCGTCATCATGGCGGTGCTGCCGCAGATGCGCGCGCAGCGGAGCGGCCGCATCGCCATCATCGGGTCGCTCGCCGCGCTGCATCCGCTGGCCGACGCGCCGGCGTACAGCGCCAGCAAGGCGGGCTTGATGGCGTACGGCGAGGCGCTGCGCGAAGGGTTGCGGCCCGACGGCGTCGACGTGAGCCTCGTCTATCCGGGGCACATCGAGACGGACCACACCGCGCGGCACGTCGGTGAGCTGCCATTGATGATGTCCACCGACGCGGCGGCGGCGCGTATCAAAAGCGGGCTCGATCGCGGGCGGGCGTTCATTGCGTTCCCGCGGCGATTGCTGTGGCTGATCCGCGCCGGGCGTCTGCTGCCGTGGCGCGTGCGCGCGTTCCTCGGCCGCAGCCAGCGGTTCACGGTGCTGCGCCAGGGTTGAGCGGGCGCGCTTACCGGTTAGCAACCAAAGCCGTTGCCCGATGTTAGATGGTGCAGGAGGCCACTGCCATGTCGAACCGGATACTCGTGATCTATGGATCGTACCGCTCCGATCGAGCGGGCATCCGGCTGGCGAACTTCCTGGTGACGCAGCTGAAGCAGCGCGGCGACGACGTCGAGCTGATCGATGCCAAGGCGATCGGGCTGCCGATGCTCGACCGCATGTACAAAGAGTATCCGCCCGGCACCGCGCCGTCGGCGATGGAAGCGCTGGCGCAAAAGATCAAAGCCGCGGACGCGTTCGTGTTCGTCACCGGCGAATACAATTGGGGCTTTCAGCCGGGACTGAAAAACCTCACCGATCATTTCCTCGAAGAATGGTTCTGGCGGCCGGCGGCGATCGCCA
>CALRVN010000072.1:0-12411 GCA_943371625.1 Hyphomicrobium sp. CS1GBMeth3 | reverse complement strand
AGCGGTTCATGACGATCAGGCTGACGCTGGCGGTCGCTATTTTGGCAGCCGCGGGGGGAGTCTCCGTGGCGCCTGCGCGCGATGCGCGCGTGCTATCGCTGGGTAGTGCCGTCGAGCGCGGGCAGGGTGCTTCTCAGGTCATCGAGGTTGCGCAGCGGCGCCGGCGCGACGTCGGCACGCGCCAGACGGCGCCCGAGACATCGGCTCTCCCGCCAGGTCAGGCCAGTAATGGCGAGGTCCTTTTCGGCGTCCAGGATGTCGGCTTCCTCGTTGACCGGGACGTTATCCGCGTCGGGTCCGAGATCGGCAAGTTCGACCGCATTCGTCTGCGTGTCCTGCGCAACGAGATCTTCGTTACCGACCTCAAGGCGATCTTCGACGACGGCACCTCCGAGACTCTCCTCACCGATGCCAAGATCGGAGCCGACCGTAAGACCGACTGGATTGCGCTGAAGCACAACGGCTTCATCAAGGAGATCCAGCTCGTCTACCGCTCCAAGCCCGACTTCAAGGGACAAGCCCGCGTCGAGGTCTTCGGCGAGTACGAGCCCGGCTGGCTCGGCGCCAATGGCGAGGGCCGCAAGTACAACGATGGTTGGGTTCTCCTCGGCACGGACACTGCCGGCAGCGTCGGCTTCGACCGCGTCAAAATCCCCGTCGGTCAGAACGAGGGCGGCTTCAAGCAGCTGCGCGTCACGGTGAAGGACCGCGACATCACCATGACCAACCTCGCCGTCGTCTATGCCGACGGCGCCAAGGATCCGATCGAAACCAATCGCATCAAGGTCGAGGCCGACAAGGCCTTCGGCCCGGTCGACATCAAGGGCGCGTCCATCAAAGAGATCGAAGCGACGTGGCGGTCACGCGCGCTGGCGACATCCAAACGTGACCGCGCCTACGCCACCGTCCAGGTCTGGGGCAAGCACTGACCTAACGTCCCCGTCTGTCATCCCGGAAGCCGTGAGCGCGAGCGAGCGGCTATCCGGGACCCAGGAGAAGAGCGCGTAGCTCGTAATAGCGAGGCTTCGCCGCTTCTTACGCTAGATCCCGGGCCTCGCTCGCGTTGCTCGCCTCGCCCGGGATGACAGAATTGGCGCCCCAAAACAGAAAAAGGCCGGCGTGAAGCCGGCCTTTTCATTTCTGTGATCGGTCGATCCTCAACCGAACGCGCCGAAGTGGTGCGAGATGCCGGTGCCGATCTCGCGGATGAGCTCGTAAGCCTCTTCCATCGGCGCCAGGATTTCCGTCTCGACGCGGCCGTAGTCGTCTATGCCGTGCGGACGGTACGTCGCCTTCTCGGCATACTGGTTGGCGTTGTCGCCGACCTCCGCGCGCCGCCGCGGGAACGCCTTGCGCATCTCTTCCACGACCGCCGGCACGTCGAGCATCATCGCCAGATCGAACAGCTGCCGGTGCGAAACCTCGCGCGTAGCGAAGCGGGGCATCTGCGCGGCGAGGATGAACACGCGCATGACCAGCGCTAGCCGCACCGCCTGCAGCAGGTCGAGCTCGAGCCGCGTATCGTCCGGGATCTTGCCGCCTTCGATGCCGATCTGCTCCAGCATCGAATGCAGCTCCACCGCGTCGAGCCGCAGGTGATGCACGAGGCTGTTGATCTCCTCGATGCGGTCGTCGCCGAGCAGGTTCGTGGCCAGCTGACGGAATGCCGTGTCTAGGTTCGCTTCCCGGCCCCACGACCCGCGCCACGCCCAGAAGCCGGGATCGAACACGATCGCATTCGCGCCCATGGCGTTGAGGCTCGAGAGCTGCTTGCCGCGTGCGATCATCTCCAGCAACGGACGCAGCCGCTGCGATGAGCGGGCCAGCTGCACGAACCGGTCACGCTCCGAGCCGACAGCCGCGCCGAGGCCAGCGACGACGTTCGCGGTGTAGCCAAACTGCTGCAGGATGGCGTTGTTCGGAATGGCCCGCATGCGCGACACGGCGCTGCGGTCGACCGCACCGGTGGAATCCATCTGTCGCTTCACCGGACGCGAGCCCGTCCTGAACAGGATGTTGGCCCCGAACGCGCTGAGCACGGCGCGATATCCCGGATGCGCGAACAGATGCTCCTGATACGCCCTCAGACGGCCGATGAAGTCGAGCCGCAGGTCTATATCCTCGTAGAACGGGTCGTTGCCCTCCGCCGGCACCTCGCCGTCCATGATCACCGTTGCGAGCGCACGCGTCGTCAGACGGCGGTTGGCGAAGAACAGGTAGCCGTCGCCGCCCTGGAAGCTCGTCTCGTGCTTGATCGGAATGCCGTTGCGGGCAAAGCGGCGCCGCGCCTCGTCCGAGAACACATAGTGTAGCCGCGTATGCATCGAGCCTGGGTGGGCGCCGCGGCCCATGGATTCGCCATGGGTGGAAAAGATCAGCGTCTCGACGCCCTTGAGTTCCGACTCCCCGATCGCTTCCGCGATGCCGTTGTGAAGGCGTTCGATCGCCAGCGTTGCCGCGATTTGCCCGACGAAGCGTCCCGCATCCGAGAAGCCCGTCTGCAGTGCCAGGCGGCCACGGCGGCGCACGTAATTGACGTAGGCCTTCTCTTCCAGCAGCCGCTCGATCACGCGCGCGCCGGTTTCCAGGCCCAGCGGCGTCTCGAACAACGGCGAAACGTCGGTGATGTCGTCGACGCCGAACAGCGTCGCGAAGAAAACCGCGATAAGCACCGTCGCCGGCGATTCCGTCTCGGCGATCAGGAAGCGGACCGGCGTCTCGCGATCAACGTGCTTCTTGATCTGCGCGATGAGCGCGAACTGCCGAATGGCGGTCGCCGTCTCGAGGTCGAGCGATTCGAAGTTCACCGTCTCCTTGCGCGCCGTCTCGATCATGCTGACGATGCGGGCGAGCGCCTGGCTTTCGGTGAGGTCGCGCGTCCACGGCTCGTGCACGAAGGCGCGGAAGGCGTTGTTGAGCTGCACGGCATTGATGCGCACGTGGATGTGCGCGGTGCCCAGCCCGGTCGCTTCCATGAGGCCTGCCAGCACCGCAACGCTGCGCTTACCCTTGCCCTCGGGGAGCGCCTCGATCAGCGACCGGAACAGGCTGACGATCGGCTCGACCGTCGTGATGTTGTAGCCGTCCTGCCGCGTGATGACGTTCGCCGCGTCAGCCAGCGGAGCATTCTTCGTCATCACCTTGTCGATCGCCTCGACCTGCTCGTCGACGGCGGCGATGGTGAGGTCGAGCTTGCCGGTGATCTGGCGCGACAGGCGCTGTGCTTCGCCCTCACTCGGCAGTTCGTTCTTCAGGCCGATGAAGCGCTCGCGGATGTCGGCCAGCGAGGCGCGCTTCTCCTGCAGGCGCAGGATGAACGACTTGCGCCAGTCGATGTCCGTGCGGCCGTCGAGGTCGTAGCCGACCCAGCAGGCGAAGGTGGCGAGCTTCGGCCGCAGCTCGTAAGCCTTGGCGCCGAAGCGATTGATTGTCGCCGCGAAGAAGCTGTCCAGCAGCTCCCCGTATGCGTTCCTGAGGTTATGAATGGCGTTCTGCGCCCGCCGGTGCTCGTAGCCCAGGTCGATCTTGTCGTCGGGCTTGTGCGGCACGCCGATGCGCGTGTTGGGGTCGACCTCGTCGGCGACCGCGATCTCCACGATGCGCTTCGACAGGGCGTCCGAAAGACCGAACGTCGGGTGGGCCGTGAGCACGATCCCCGTGCGCGCGCGCTCCCAGCGAGCCTTGAACGTATCGTAATCCGTGGCCGCCGCGGCAGCCTCGACGAAGTCGGTGAACTCTTTGTAGGTAGTCGCCCGGTCGACGAAGCCGACGCGCTCGCGCAGATGCAGGGCCCGCTGCACGCAGGCCCGGTCCATCAGGCGACCGGCAAGCGCTTTCATCTCGGCGAAGCTGATCTCGCCGCCCTCCAGGCGCCGCGACAGGTCGAACGCCAGGTTGACGATCGGGTTGAGCCCCGGAGTGTCCGGAATACGAGTGCGCAGGGCGCGAAGTTCGTCGCGCAACCGGAACTCGTCGAGCTTCCCGGTAGCGATCGGCTGCACGTCGTTGGCCATTATTATCTCCGCGCTTCGCAAGCTACCGATCAGCAGTCCTGATCGCAAAATTCGTCGTCGCGTGCCTCAAGGGGATCGCTATCTCAACCACAGCGGCAAAGCAAACGAGCAGAGGGCAAAGTAAGGGCCCGCCTTCCGAAGAAGGCGAGCCCAAGCTCTTATGCAACTTTCCGCAGCTTGTTGATCACGCCGGCGACGGTTGCACCCATCTCCGACGGTGTCGGCGCGATGGTGACACCGCAGTTCTGCAGGATCTCGACCTTCTCGGGCGCGGACTCGCCGAACGCCGAGATGATCGCGCCCGCGTGGCCCATCTTGCGGCCCTTGGGTGCGGAGAGGCCCGCGATGTAGGCGACGACCGGCTTCTTCATGTTGTCGCGCGCGTACTCGCCGGCCTCGGCCTCCTGCGGCCCGCCGATCTCGCCGATCAGCAGCACGGCGTCGGTGTCCGGATCGTTCTCGAAGTGCTCGAAAACATCCCGGAACGACGAACCGTTGATCGGGTCGCCGCCGATGCCGACTGAGGTCGAGACGCCGATGCCGAGCGCCTTCAACTGCGATGCAGCCTCATAGCCAAGCGTGCCGGAGCGGCCGACGATGCCGACGCGGCCCGGAAGGTAGATGTGCCCCGGCATGATCCCGAGCATCGCCTTGCCCGGCGAGATGGTGCCGGCGCAGTTCGGGCCCGTGAGGACCATGCGGCCCTCTTTCTTGTAGCGGCGCATGTAGCGCTTCACGCGGATCATATCCTGCGCCGGAATGCCGTCGGTGATGCACACGCAGTACTGGATACCGGCATCGGCCGCTTCCATGATCGCGTCGGCCGCGAACGGCGGCGGCACGAACACGATCGAGGCTGTCGCGTTGGTCTCCTGAACGGCGCCCTTCATGGTGTTGAACACCGGACGGCCGAGATGCGTGCTGCCGCCCTTGCCGGGAGTGACGCCGCCCACGACGTTCGTGCCGTAGTCGATCATCTCCTGCGCATGGAAAGTGCCGATGCGACCGGTGAAGCCCTGAATGAGGACAGGGGTATTCTCGTTGATGAAAATAGCCATTTGAACGATCTCCCTACCCTTAAGCGGCGCTCTTTGCGGCGGCGACGGCCTTCTGGGCCGCTTCAGCCAGCGTTTCCGCGGAAATGACGGTCAGCCCGCTCTCATCGATGATGCGTCGGCCTTCCTCGACGTTGGTGCCGGCGAGGCGCACGACGACCGGCATCTTGATCTGCAGGTCGTTGACGGCATCGACGACGCCCTTGGCAACCCAGTCGCAGCGGTTGATGCCGGCGAAGACGTTGAGCAGCAGCGCCTTCACCTTCTTGTCCTTGAGCACCGCCTTGAACGATTTGGCGACGCGCTCGGGAGAGGCACCACCACCGATGTCGAGGAAGTTGGCAGGCTCGCCGCCCGCGAGCTTGATCATGTCGAGCGTCGCCATCGCGAGGCCGGCGCCGTTGACGACGCAGCCGATGTCGCCGTCGAGGCCGACGTAGGCGAGGCCGCGGTCAGACGCATAAGTCTCGCGCGGATCTTCCTGGCTCTTGTCGCGCAGCTCCGCGATGTGCGGGCGGCGGAACAGAGCGTTGTCGTCGAAGCTCATCTTGGCGTCGAGCGCCAGGAGGTGCTTGTCCTTGGTGATCACCAGCGGGTTGATCTCGACCATCGTTGCGTCGAGATCGCGGAACGCGCGGTAGCAGGCAAGGATCGTCGGGACCAGCTTGTTGATCACCTCCGGGTCGACGCCGAGGCCGTAGGCGACTTCGCGAGCCTGGAACTGCTGCATGCCGACAGCCGGATCGACGACGACGCGAATGATCGTGTCGGGCTGCTTGGCCGAGATCTCTTCGATCTCCATGCCGCCGGCAGCCGACGCGACCACCATGATGCGCTCGGTCGCGCGGTCCATCACCAGCGCGAAGTAGATCTCCTTCGCGATGTCGGTCGCTTCCTCGATGTAGAGGCGCGACACCAGCTTGCCGCCAGGTCCGGTCTGGTTCGTCACCAGCTTCTTGCCCAGCATCGACTCGGCGGCCTGCTCGATCTCGCGATCGGTGGAGCAGACCTTGATGCCGCCGGCCTTGCCGCGGGCACCCGAGTGGATCTGTGCTTTGACGACCCACTTCGAGCCACCGATCTCGGTGGCGCGATAAGTGGCCTGCTCGGGGCTGTAGGCGATGCCGCCGCGTGCGATCGGCACGCCGAACTTCGAGAGAAGCTCCTTGGCCTGATACTCGTGAATATCCATTTGTTTTCTTATCCCTTGGGCGTTTCCGGTCTTAGGCGGCCTTGGAGCGGGCGGCTTCGCCCTTCTTGATGGCGGCGGCGGTGGCGAGGAGATTGTTCGCCATCTTCTCGGAAGCAGCGTCGATCATCTTGCCGTCGAGCGAAGCAGCGCCCTTGCCCTGAGCCTCGGCCTCCTTGAGAGCCACTAGGATGCGCTCGGCGCGCTCGACTTCCTTCGCGGTCGGCGAGAACACTTCGTTGGCGAGCTCGATCTGCGAAGGATGGATCGCCCACTTGCCCTCGATGCCGAGAGCGGCAGCGCGCTTGGCACCCGCCGTGTAGCCGGCCGGATCGGAGAAGTCGCCGAACGGGCCGTCGATCGGACGCAGGCCGAAGGCGCGGCAGGCAACCGTCATGCGCGACAGAGCGAAGTGCCACTGGTCGCCCGGGTAGTCGGGGTTGAGACCGCCGATGACGACGGTACGGGCCTTGTTGAAGGCGGCGTAGTCGGCGACGCCGAAGTGCATCGCTTCGAGGCGGCTGTTGGCCGACGCGATGGATTCGACGTTGGCCATGCCGAGCGGCGTCTCGATCAGGGCTTCCATGCCGATCTTGTGCGGCAGGTTCTTCGCGACTTCGATCTGGCTGACGAAGCTTTCGATGGCATAGACGTCGGCAGCGGTGCCGACCTTCGGAATGAGAATGGTGTCGAGCTTGGCACCGGCCTGCTCGACGATGTCGACGACATCGCGGCAGCAGTAGTGCGTGTCGAGACCGTTGATGCGCACCGAGACGGTCTTGCCGGCGCCGGCCCAATCGAGGTCGTTCAGCGCCTGGATGATGTTTTTGCGGGCCTGCTCCTTGTCCGGCGGAGCAACGGCGTCTTCGCAGTCGAGGAACACATAGTCGGCGGCGCTGGCGAGCGCCTTCTCGATCATCGTCGGGTTGGAACCGGGGACGGCAAGCTCAGAGCGCTGCAGGCGCGACTTGCGGAGGGGGTATAGCGTGTAGCTCATCTTGGGGCGTTCCTCTGGGCACTTTTGTTGGGAGACCGGCCCGGCGCAATTGGCGAGGGCCGCATTCGGCTAGCGGACAACGAAGCGGCGCCCTTTTGAGGCGCCGCTTCCTGTCGATTTAGCTGGCGAGCTTCAGCTCGGGGCGGCTGGTGGCGGACGCCTTGGAGGTCTGGCGGAAGTATTCCGCTGCAGCTCCGGTGCCCGAACCGGGGACGATCTTCACGCCGTTGTCGAGCAGCGCCATCTCCACGGCGAACAGTGCGCCGCCGACCATCACCTCATCGAGCGCACCGAGGTGGCCGATGCGGAACACCTTGCCAGCGACCTTGTTGAGGCCGACGCCGAGCGACGTGTTGTAGCGATAGTAAGCGGTCTTCACGATCAGCGCGCTGTCGACGCCTTCCGGAGCCAGGATCGCGCTCACGGTGTCGGAGTGCCACTTCGGCTCCTTCGCGCACAGCTTCAGGCCCCAGCCGGCGACGGCCTTGCGTACGCCCTCGGCGAGACGGTGATGACGTGCGAATACGTTGTCGAGACCCTCGGCGAACAGGAGGTCGAGAGCTGCGCGCAGGCCGCGCAGGTGCGGCGTTGCCGGGGTGTAGGGGAAGTATCCAAGATCGTTGTTCTTGATCATGTCTTCCCAGGACAGGAAGCAACGCGCCATCTTTGCCGACTTGTTGGCTTCCAGCGCCTTGTTCGATACGGCGAGGATGCCGAGGCCGGTCGGAAGCATGAAGCCCTTCTGCGAGCCGGAGACGCAACAGTCTACGCCCCACTCTTCCATGCGCATGTCGATCGAGGCGACGGAGGAAACGCCGTCGACGAACAGCAGCGCGGGATGCTTGGCGTCGTTGAGCGCCTTGCGCACGCCGGCGACGTCACTGGTCACGCCCGTTGCGGTCTCGTTCTGCGTTACGAAGACGGCCTTGATCTCGTGGCCCTTATCGGCGGCGAGGATCTCGGCATATTTCTCGACCGGAACGCCCGTGCCCCACTCTTCGTCCAGCACCTGAACGTTGAGGCCGAGGCGCTGCGCCATGTCGACCCACAGCAGCGAGAACTGACCGAAGCGGCTCATCAGAACCTTGTCGCCGGTGTTCAGCGTGTTGCTGATCGCCGACTCCCAGGCGCCGGTGCCGGATGCCGGATAGATGAAGACGCGGCCGTTGGTGAGCTTGAACGCCTTCTTGAGATCTTCGAACAGCGGCAGTGTGAACTTCGGGAATTCAGGAGAGCGCATGTCCTCCTGGCGGATGTCCATCGCCCGGCGCACCGCCTCGGGAACATTCGTCGGACCAGGAATGAAGAGATGCGGTGTAACGAGCATTGTGTGTTTCCTCCGAATTGCCGTCTGATTTTGGCTGCGTCTCTGTTGCGCTTATGCGCGGGCCCATCCTCGCGCCCGAGGACGATGCCGTGTTCTGTTGCTTGCGGCTGGGCCGGGACTATCTAATTACGTTAATACCTACGCAACACCCGATCGGGCAGCCGTTCTACGCGAATGGGTAGTGATCTGGCTGTGCCTACGGGTAGTCGTAACTACCCACCTGCCGTGCACGATTGCCGAGCGATTTCCACCGACGATCGCGCGCGCTTCACCACGTCGCTAACCCGCGGAAACATTAGCCGCTCTCGACGCTGACGCAATGTGCAAAAACGCGCGCATCGATTGTGCAGCGCGTCATTTCTTCGGAGCGCATGAAAGCGTTTCAGCGCTGATCCATCGTCGTTTGCATGTAGAGCGCAACGGCCATCGCGCGATTGGATACGCCGAGCTTATCGTAGAGGTTCTTGAGGTGATACTTCACGGTGTTCCGCGAGATGCCGATGCGCGATGCGATCTGCAAATTCGTCCATCCGTTCGCGAGCGCCGTGAGCAGCTCGCGCTCGCGCGACGTGAGTTCCGAAAACGGATCGGTCGTCAGCGCCTGCAGATCGATGTACGGCAGCGACATGCGTCCGCGCGCGACAGCCGCGATGCTCTCGACGAGTACCGCTGGCTCATCGCTCTTCGAGATGAAACCCCATGCACCGAGGCGGATCGCCTGGCGCAGCACTTCCTTCCCAGGCTCGCCCGTGTACACCACGACGCGCGTCGCAAGGTGTCGGCGCTTGATGGCCGCCAGAACGTCTGCGCCTTTCATATCAGGAAGCGACCAGCCGATGATGCCGATGTCGGCGGCGTGGTTCTCGATCGCGGCGATGAACTCCGCGCCCGACGCGACCGCGTCGATCACTTCGAAGCGCCCGTCGCGGGTGATGAATTCGCGCAAGCCCGAGCGCACGACCGGGCTCTTGTCCGCGATCGTGACCTTTGGGCGTGGGGCGCCCTGCGTCGTTGGCAGCAGTGATTCAGCCATTGGTCACTGGTAGCAGCGAACCTGAAGGATTGAGTCAAGGGCGGTCGCTGCGAAACACCGGTGCCTCTACACCTTGCCGCAGCCCCCCGCCGGGGCGTGATCGGCGTCGGCGCACTCCTGGTGTTCCACTTCGACAGTTGCGTGCACCACCCCGAACGCCTGCTTCAAGCGCGCCTTGATAGCTGCTGCAACTCGTTCCGGGGGGACGTTATCGCAGGTGAGAGCGTGCAGCGTCATCACCTTCCGGTTCTCGCTCAGCGACCACGCATGCACGTGGTGGATGCCCTGCACGTCCGGGACGTTCGCCTCGAGATCCTTTTGCACTTCGCGCACATCGAGGTCACCGGGCGCGCCCTCGAGCAGGATGTGTCCGGCATCCTTGGTGATCAGCCACGCGCTGCGCAGGATCAGCAGCGTGATGACGATGGAGAGGATCGGATCGATCGGCGTCCACCCCGTCTGCAGAATGACGAGGGCGGCGACGATGGCGGCCACCGAGCCCAGCAGGTCGCTCATCACATGCAGGAGCGCCGCACGCACGTTGAGGTTCGCCTCGCCGCCGTGCTGCAGGATGAGAAGCGTCACGATGTTTACCAATAGGCCGACGACCGCGATGATCAGCATCGTGCCGCCTAACACCTCGACCGGCTCGAAGATGCGCGAGATCGCCTCGTAGCAGATCACCGCCGAGATGAAGAAAAGCGCCAACCCGTTGGTGAAAGCGGCCAGCACCTCGAAGCGGTCGAAGCCGTACGTGCGCCTCCAGTCGGCGGGGCGTCGCGCGAAACGGACGGCCAGCCAGGCGAGGATAAGTGCGGCAGCGTCCGTCAGCATGTGTCCGGCGTCCGCCAGCAGGGCAAGCGAACCCGACACGATGCCGCCGATGGCCTCGGCCAGCAGCGTGACGGTGGTCAGCCCGGCCGCCAGCAGCAGGCGCCGCTCGTGCCCCGGGCTGCCGCCGCCCCCGCCATGCGCGTGGCTGTGGCTGTGTCCAGCATGGCTGTGACCGTTTCCGCCGTGGCTATGACCGTGGTGTTGACCCATGCTTTGGCTCCTCTTCCCGCCCTTATAGCATCTTGCCGGCGGGGCAATTTGTCTGACGGCCACTATGCTGTGCCTGGGACAAAGAAGCTGATAAGCCGCGCCGGCATTCTTCGGCGCCAGCCGGCAAAACCGTTAAGGCCACCGCCTTTGTCTCCCAGCACGCGCGATAGCATGCGGTCGCTCTTGTCGGCCCTGAAGGCCAGTGGCGCACCCGGAAGCCGCGACCATCCGGTCGCCGCCCTGCTCCTGGTCACTGCCTCGATGGCGCTGCTCGTCGGCATCGCCGCCGCCGCCCGCAGCGCCGCTCTCGCCGGCGTCGATCCCCTGCAGATCATGTTCTTTCGCAACTTCTTCTGCGTCGTCCTGATGCTGCCGCTCCTCTACAAGCGCGGCTGGTCCCTGGTGCAGACGAGCCAGCCGAAGCTCTACGGATTTCGCGTCGCCGTCAGTTTCGTCGCCATGCTCGCCTACTTCGAGGCACTGTCCCTGCTCCCGATGGCTGAGGTGACCGCCATCGGGTTTCTGGCACCCCTCTTCGGCGCCCTCTTCGCCATCCTGATCCTGGGCGAGCACGTCGGCGTCCAGCGCTGGGCCGCCCTTCTGGTAGGCTTCGGCGGCGCCATGATCATGCTCCACCCGTCCGGCGCCGCCCTTGGCTTCGGCCAGATGGCAGCCCTCGCCTGGGCCATGGCCATGGGGCTGATCGGGCCGCTGGTGAAGCAACTGACCGCCGAGGATGACGCCGACCGCATCGTCTTCATCACCAACCTCGTCTCCGTGCCGATATCCCTCGTCCCAGCCCTTTGGGTCTGGGCGTGGCCGCCCTTGAACGTCTGGCCGCAGCTCGTCCTCCTTGGAGTGTTCGCGGTGCTGGGCCATATGACGCTCGTCCGGGGCTTCGCGATTTCCGACGCGTCCCTCGCCATGACCTTCAACTTCACCCGCCTGCCATTCTCGGTCCTCGTCGGCTATTTCATCTTCGGCGAACTGATCGGATGGTGGACCTGGGTCGGCGCGATCGTCATTTTCGCGGCGTCCGCCTTCGTGACGCATCGCGAAACTGCCCTGGCAAGAAAAACTATTTCCTAACGGGAATTGCTGGAGCGGTGAGCCATTAACTGACGTCGCGGGTAACTTGCCGCGATGTTGACGAACGTCGACCATCAGGTTTCTTCGCCGTGCGGCAACAGCGTCTTGCGAGGCTCTTGCGCGCCGTGTTCGAACCGACAATATCGGCGCGGGAAAAAAATGTGTCCGGCTCCTTCGGCAGTCCGCGGGGGCGGCCAATAAGAGCGTTTTTGGGAGGAACTGTCCTTGACGATCAAGTCCGATATTGAGATCGCGCGCGCCGCCACGATGAAGCCTGTCACCGAGGTGGCGGCCAAGATCGGCATTCCGGCCGACGCGCTCGTCCCCTATGGGCACACCAAGGCCAAGGTCTCCTTCAAGCACATCGACAGCCTGAAAGACGCCAAGGACGGCAAGCTGATCCTCGTCACCGCCATCAGCCCGACGCCCGCCGGCGAAGGCAAGACGACGACGACCGTCGGTCTCGGCGACGGCCTCAACCGCATCGGCAAGAAAGCGATGATGTGTCTGCGCGAGCCGTCTCTCGGCCCGTGCTTCGGCGTCAAGGGTGGTGCTGCCGGCGGCGGTTACGCTCAGGTCGTTCCGATGGAGGACATCAACCTCCACTTCACCGGCGACTTCCACGCCATCACCTCGGCGCACAATCTTCTCTCCGCGCTGATCG